>CAXRCQ010000074.1:0-3642 GCA_964228845.1 Blastomonas sp. | reverse complement strand
AGCTTGCGCGATATCTCGGTATCGTGGACGAGCGCGCCGTTGGTGCCGCTGGGCACGCGCGCGGCGGTGAGCGCGAGCTGGTCGATATCGGCGATCAGCGTGGGCGCGAAGCACGATCCGCCGCGCTCGTTCTCGAGCAGGAACTTGGCGATGGTCCAGCCCTGGCCCTCCTCGCCGATACGGTTGCCGACTTGGCTCCTGGCATCGTCGAGAAACACCTGGTTGACCTCGTGATCGCCCGCCATGGTGACGATCGGGGTCACGGTGATGCCGGGCTGGTCCATCGGCACCAGCAGGAAGGTGATGCCGCGCTGCGCCGAGACGTCGGGATCGGTGCGCACCAGACAGAACATCCAGTTTGCGTAATGCGCATGCGTGGTCCAGATCTTCGAGCCGTTGATGCGGTAGGTATCCCCCTCCAGCACCGCGCGGGTCTTGAGGCTGGCGAGATCGGACCCCGAGCCGGGCTCCGAATAGCCCTGGCACCAGTAATCCTCGGCCGACAGGATGCGCGGCAGGAAGCGCGCCTTCTGTTCGGGCGTGCCGAAGCGGCAGATCACCGGGCCGACCAGCTTCAGCCCCAACACCGCCAGCGCCGGCGCGCCCGCGAGCGCGCATTCCTTTTCGAAGATATAGCGCTGCACCGGGGTCCAGCCGGTGCCGCCATCCTCGACCGGCCAGTGGATCGCCAGCCAGCCTTTCTCGTGCAGGATGCGCTGCCATTCGAGGCCGATATCGGGTTCGACGAACACGCCGGGGGTGCGCCGCGCACCCTCGATCAGCCGGTCGTTGAGATGCGCTTTCAGGAAGCTGCGCACCTCGGCCTGGAAGGCAAGCTCTTCGGGGGTGAAGTCCATGTCCATGGGTCAGATTCCGCCATTTCCGGTCGCCCAGGCGATGCCGCGGCGCAACAGTTCATAGTAAACGGGGTAGTTCCACGCGCATTTTTCGGGGTGCGGGTAGAAATCCTGCATGCCCGGCAGGTCATGATGCGAGCGGCAATGGCCCAGCGTATTGTACAATATCCCGCCCTGGCCGATCGCGCGGGTATAGATCACCGGCACCACGGTCTCGGGCCAGTGCGCATCGACAAAGCCGGTGGCTTCGCCCTCAAACCGCGTCTGCGCGAGCGTGCGGATGTCGCTCATCTGCTTCATCAGGTAGAGCTCGTCGACGACGTCGAAATCCGCGATGCCGCGCGTCACGGCATGATCGCCATCGACGATCTCGACCGTAAAGGGCGCGCCGATCGGCGGGTGCGCCTTGAACTGGGTGCCCAGCATGTCCATCACATCGGGGCGCTCTTCGGGGCTGTCGACGCCCGCATCGGTGAAGCGCAGGATCGAATTCGTCCCGTGTAGCGCCAGCCAGCGCCCGCCGCCTTCCAGGAACGCCCGGATCGCCGCCGCCTCGGCCTCGCTGGGCATCAGGTCGCAGGTATAGGTGACGAGGAACCGGCAAGCGGGCAGCCGCTCGCCCACGCCGTGATAATCGTGCGCGACCGTGGTGCGGATATGGTCATGCTCGGCGAGCAGCTTGAGCAGCTCGAGCCGCGCGAAGTCGATATCGTGATATTTGCCCGCCGCGACGAAATGCGCATCGATCCGTTCTGCCATGGCCTCGCTCCCTCAGCTGCGGAAATTTCCGCCGCCATCGACGGTGAAATCGACCCCGGTGGTGAAGCTCGCCTGATCGGAGAGCAGGAAGACGATCGCATTGACCACCTCGTGCGCTTCGCCGACCCGGCCCATCGGATGGTTGGCGGCGAACATGGCCTCGACCTCCTCGTTCGAGCCGGGAACGGCCTCGAGATAGCGTTCGAACATCGGCGTGCGGATCGCCCCGGGATGGACGGTATTGGCGCGGATGGGCAGACCCTTTTCGGCGCAATCGAGCGCGATGGTCTTGGTCAGCGCGGTCACCGCCGCCTTGGACGCGCAATAGGCGGCAAAGCCGGAGCCCACGCGCAGCGCCAGCATCGATCCGATATTGACGATCGCGCCCGGCTCGTTCGCCGCCGCGATCGCGGGGATTGCGGCGCGGCAGCCGTTGAACGTGCCATTCAGGTTGATGTCGATGGTGCGCTGCCAGCTGTCCAGATCGACATCGACCACCGCGCCCGGCTCCGAAATCCCGGCGACATTGACCAGATGCGTCAGCTTGCCGAAGGTCGCCTGCGCGGCCTGCACCGCCGCCTGCCATTGCCCGAGATCGCGCACGTCGAGCGAGACCGCCATCGCGCGCTCGCCGAGCTCCGATGCCAGCGCCCTGGCCTTGTCGAACTGCACATCGGCGAGCACCACGCTGCCACCCTCCTCGACGATCCGCCGTCCGGTCGCGCCGCCAAGGCCTTCCGCCCCGCCCGATACCAGCGCCACCTTGCCGTGCATCATTCCCATAATCTAACGCTCCAGTATCGCGACGGCAGACAGGCCCGGCGCGCCATAGACATGGCTGTACGCGGTCTTCGGGTTTCCGGGCACCTGCCGCGCGCCGCCGCGCCCGCGCAGCTGCACGGTGTTCTCATAGACCTGGCGCAGCCCCGATGCGCCGATCGGTTCGCCGCACGCCAGGCAGCCACCATCGGTGTTGACCGGAAGCTGGCCATTCAATTCGGTGCGGCCTTCGGCGAACCAGGCCTCCTGCTCGCCATCCTTGCAGAAGCCGTTCTCGGCCATGTGCATGATCTCCGCGCCCGATTCGGTGTCCTGCAGCTGCGCGACATCGATATCCTCAGGGCCGATGCCTGCCGCCTCGTACGCCGCCTGGCTCGCGAGTTCGGTGGGCTTGCCGCCACGCTCGACGCTGATCGCGGGCGCGAACACCTCGAACGATCCGGGCGGGCGGGTGCGCACCGCGATGCTGGCGATCCGCACTCCGTCGGCGCCCAGTTCGCGCGCTTTCTTTTCCGACGCGATGATCAGCGCGACCGCGCCTTCGGCGGGCGAGCAGAACATGTATTTGGTCAGCGGATCGTTGACCATCGGCGCGTTCAGGATCGTGTCGAGATCGACCGGCGAGCGCCGCCAGGCATGGTCGCACAAGGAGCCGTTGCGGAACGCCTTTTCCGCGACCTTGCCCAAAGTCGCGCGGCTGATGCCGTGCAGCTGCATGTAGCGCTGGATCTTGAGCGCGAAGAACTGCGTGGTCAGCATCATGCCGGTCTCGCCATACCATTCGGGCAGGCCCCAGTCGCCGGGCTTGGCGTTGAACGCGCCGCGCGGGTGCTTGTCGAACCCGACCGCGAGCGCGATGTCGCACTGGCCCGAGGCAACGGCGTTGCGCGCCGAGGCAAGCGCGCTGCCGCCAGTGGCGCAGCCGTTCGACACGTTGATGAAGGGCAGGCCCGTCAGGCCCAGTTCGTTGACCATGATATCGGCATTGCCCGCCGCTTCCGACCCGCCATAGGCGCATTCGATATCGGTCCATTCCAGCCCCGCATCGGCCAGTGCCTGGCGCACCGCGAACACGCCCTGATCGCGCCCCGACCTGCCATCGGTGCGACCGAACGGGTGGATGCCTGCGCCTATGATCTGGACCTGAGTCATGAATGGAGAACTCTCGAGCTTTTCCGCGTTCCCGAGCGAAGTAGAGGGACGCATGCGCGACCCTCTGTGCACACGTCCCTCGACTTCGCTCGGG
>CAXRCQ010000073.1:0-3923 GCA_964228845.1 Blastomonas sp. | reverse complement strand
ATGTCTCTGCAGCATATGTAAAGCATCGATATGTTGAATGTCGGGGGCGCGCATGTGGCTGTATCAGCTGGCTATCATAGTTCTTGCATTGGCTTTACTGGGTCAGCTTCTGGCACAGGGAGGAGATGCCTTTCTGGTTCTGGAAAATTCTCGCCCTATCGGCGGTGACCGCGAGGTTTTGACAATATTGGGCTGGGGCTTTGCAACGCGCGCCGGAAGGAGCGCCTGCATCCCGGACGCGACCGGATGCGGCATCAACGACATGCGCTTTTCTATGAGCTTCGGGCAGATTCTGCTGTCGCTGGTGACCTTGGGCTTCGTGCGTCGCGTGAATATCGACTACCGGCTCCACGCGGGCAACAGCCCTGTAGGTAGTGCCTGATGCCGGCACCGCTTCATCACGGGCCGCGCCACTGGGTCAATTATCACGGAACGGAAGCGACCCAGGTCGGTGACCTGATCGAATTGTGCAACAGCCGTGAACCCAGCGCGCGGACGGTGCTGCGCGAGGTGGCGGGCGACGTGCTGGACCTGCTGCGCAAGGCCGCGGACATCGGTCAGCGGGTGCGGCCATTGGGGGCAGGATGGTCGCCTTCTCCGATCACCATTGTCGAGGGGGGCTGGCTGGTTGAGACTCGCCGCATCAATCGCTGCTTTTCGCTGGATGGCGATGATGTCGCGCTGGGAAACGAACCGTCGCGCCTGATGCTGGTGCAGGCGGGAGCAACCGTCGATGAAGTGAATGACTGCGCGGAGGAACTGGGTCTCAGCCTGCGCACCGGCGGTGCCAGCAACGGCCAGACCTGGGCGGGGGCCTGCGCCACGGGCACGCATGGTAGCGTGCTGGGCGCGGGCGGCATCCAGGATCACATTCGCGCGCTACAGGTGGTGACGCCTTCGGGCATTTTCTGGGTCGAGCCGCACCAGCCTGTCATGTCGCCCGAATTCGTCGCAGAAACGGGGAGCACGATATTCCGCGATGACGATGTCTTTGCGGCGTGCCTGGTAGCCGTCGGGGCGATGGGTTTCGTCACCGCGATGGTGATCGAATGCGTGCCGGTCTACATGGTCCGCAACATCCAGAAGCGCGCGCGGATCAGCCGCACCGATATTGGCCGGCTTGCCCAGGGCAGTTTCAGGGAGTTTTCCGCTGTCTTCGGGCTGGATGAAGATCCCCATTTCCTTCAGGTCATCCTCAACCCCTTTGCGCCATTCGAAAAGGATGCGCTGTTGCGGATGCTGTATCTTCGCGATTTCGATCCCGCCATCCCGCCGCCGCCGCGCCCGCTGACCGGGGCCGGCTATGACGCGTTGACGCTGATCGGCAAGGCGATGGCTGGCCTCGACCTGTTTCGAGCCGACATCCTGCAACTCGCAATGCGGGCGGGTTATGCCGTGCAACGCGATATCGACGACCCCGAAGCCGTTGCAACCTGGGGCCATACCACGGAGCCGCACAACCCGATCGCCAACCTGTTCAACGGTTCGGTCACGATGCAACGCGCGGATCTGGATCGGGTGTTCGATCCGCTGATAGAGGCGTTTCTGAGCGGGGGCGGGGGTACGGTGGTCACGCTTCGCTTCATGAAACGCGCCAAGGGCCTGCTCGCCCCCGCACGCTTCGAAGACAATGTCGTGATCGATTTCGATGGCCCGCGCAGCGACATCAGCCATCGAAGCTACCGGGCTGTCGTGGCAAAGCTCGACGCGCTGGGCATTCGGTTCACCCGGCATTGGGGCAAGACCAACGATCTCGACGCGGCACGTGTCGCGCGCGATTATGGCGACGACTATCGCCGCTTCCGCGTCGCGCAACGCCGGTTGATGCCCGATCCCGCGGATATCGCGGTGTTCAGGTCCGATCCGCTGGTGCATCTGGGGCTGATCGACTGAAGAGCCTTGGAGCGCCGATCGTGCACAAAGCTTGACAAAAGCGCACTGGCACGGTGTTAGCCGCGCTATCGGCTGGCCTTGCCTTGGGGCAGGTGCTTCAGCGCCATTTCTCGATCAGGATCCATGGTTCTCATGCACGCATATCGCACCCATAGCTGCACCGCGCTTCGCGCCTCCGACGTTGGCCAGCAGGTCCGCCTGTCGGGCTGGATCCATCGCACGCGCGACCATGGCAACCTGCTGTTCATCGATCTGCGCGACCATTACGGGTTGACCCAGATCGTCACCGACAGCGACAGCCCCGCCTTCGCCGCGCTCGAACGGCTGCGCGTCGAAAGCGTCGTGACCGTGACCGGCACCGTGGTCGCCCGCTCGCCTGAGACCGTGAACGCCAACCTGCCCACCGGCGAGATCGAGGTGCGCGCCGCCGAGGTCGTGATCCAGTCCGCTGCTGATGAACTGCCGATGCCGGTCGCGGGCGAGCAGGACTATCCCGAGGATATCCGCCTGCGCTATCGCTTCCTCGATCTGCGCCGCGAGCGCCTGCACCGCAACATCATGCTGCGCTCGCAGGTGATCGCATCCTTGCGCCGCCGGATGGTCGAACAGGGCTTTACCGAGTTCCAGACGCCGATTCTCACGGCCTCGTCGCCCGAGGGTGCGCGCGACTATCTGGTGCCCAGCCGCGTGCATCCGGGCAAGTTCTATGCGCTGCCGCAGGCACCGCAGATGTTCAAGCAGCTGCTGATGGTCGCGGGCTTCGATCGCTATTTCCAGATCGCGCCGTGCTTCCGCGACGAGGACGCGCGCGCCGACCGCAGTCCGGGCGAATTCTACCAGCTCGATCTCGAAATGAGCTTCGTGACGCAGGATGACGTGTTCGCGGCGCTCGAGCCGGTGCTCGCACGCGTGTTCGAGGAATTCTCCGGCGGCAAGCATGTCACGCCTGCCGGCACGTTCCCGCGCATCCCCTATCGCGAATCCATGCTGAAATATGGTTCGGACAAGCCCGATCTGCGCAACCCGCTGGAGATCAGCGACGTGACCGATCATTTCGTCGGATCGGGCTTCGGCCTGTTCGACAAGATCGTGGGCTCGGGCGGCAAGGTGCGCGCGATCCCGGCTCCGGGCGCGGGCGCGATGAGCCGCAAGTTCTTCGACGACATGAACGACTGGGCGCGCAGCGAGGGCCATGCGGGCCTTGGCTATATCAACATCAAGGATGGCGTGCCCGGCGGCCCGATCGCCAAGAACCACGGCGAGGACGGCACGGCCAAGCTGATTGCGGAGCTCGGCCTCGGCCCCAATGACGGCGTGTTCTTCGCGGCGGGCAAGGAGCTCCAGGCCGCCAAGCTGGCAGGCGCGGCGCGCACCCGCGTCGGCGAGCAGCTCGGCCTCATCGAACAGGGCGTCTACAAGTTCTGCTGGATCGTCGATTTCCCGATGTTCGAATATGACGAGGATGCCAAGAAGATCGATTTCAGCCACAACCCCTTCTCGATGCCGCAGGGCGAGATGGAAGCGTTGGAAACGATGGATCCCCTCGACATTCTTGCCTGGCAGTATGACATCGTCTGCAACGGCGTCGAACTGTCTTCGGGCGCGATCCGGAATCACCGTCCGGACATCATGTACAAGGCGTTCGAGATCGCCGGATACAGCAAGGAGGATGTCGAGAAGAACTTTTCGGGCATGCTCAACGCGTTCAAGTACGGCGCGCCGCCGCACGGGGGATCGGCTCCGGGCGTCGACCGGATGGTCATGCTGCTCGCCGACGAGCCGAACATCCGCGAGGTCGTGCTGTTCCCGATGAACCAGAAGGCCGAAGACCTGATGATGGGCGCGCCTTCGCCGGTGAACCTCAAGCAGTTGCGCGAGCTCAACATCCGCGTGGTCGAGCCGCAAAAGGGCTGATTGCCGACACTGTGAAACTGTGATAATGCGGCGGTCATGAAGAACGTGACCATCGCCCTGGACGACGAAACGCACCGGCTCGCCCGCATTCGCGCGGCCGAGCTGGGCACGTCGCT
>CAXRCQ010000072.1:0-9727 GCA_964228845.1 Blastomonas sp. | reverse complement strand
ACCATCTCGGCGCGCACATCGGTCATGCTGTCGACCGGCGCGACGGGGAAATAGCCGCCCTTGGCGCGCGGACGGTGGCCGAGATTGCCGCTGTCATAGCTGCGGCCGGTATTGGTCGGCAGTTCGATATCGTCGATCGCGAACATCGAACCGTTATAGCCGTCCGAGAAGCGCACATCGTCGAACATGAAGAATTCGGCCTCGGGACCGACATAGACGGTATCGCCGATACCGGTGGACTTCAGATACGCCTCGGCGCGCTTCGCCGTGCTGCGCGGGTCGCGGGCATAGAGCTCGCCGGTGCCCGGTTCGACGATGTCGCAGAACAGGATCAGCATCGGATCGGCCGAGAACGGATCGATATAGGCAGCGTCGAGATCGGGACGCAGGATCATGTCCGATTCGTTGATCGCCTTCCAGCCGTCGATCGACGACCCGTCGAACATCAGGCCGTCTTCCAGCTCGTCCTCGCCGATCACGCCGGCGCACATCGTCAGGTGCTGCCACTTGCCCTTGGGATCGGTGAAGCGGACATCGACCCACTCGATCTCGTTTTCCTTGATCATTGCCAGAATATCTGCGGCTGATTTTGCCATTTTAGCTTTCCCTTTTCTTCTCAATCGCGATCCGGGCCAGGCGGCCCCCCTCGGGTGGAACTGATGCTTGTTATTACGGCCTTGCGGGAACAGGCCTCTCCTGGAGCTGCGCGTGTCCTTGGATCAGACCGCGTCATTATCCCGTTCACCCGTGCGGATGCGCAGAGCGGTCTCCACCGGGATCACGAAAATCTTGCCATCGCCGATCCGGCCGGTCTGCGCGGCGGCGGCGATCGCCTCGACCACGCGGTCGGCCAGCGCATCGTCCACCACGACCTCAAGCTTAACCTTGGGCAGGAAATCGACGATATATTCGGCCCCGCGGTACAGCTCGGTATGGCCCTTCTGACGGCCGAAGCCCTTGGCCTCGGTCACGGTGATGCCCGAGACGCCGACCTCGTGCAGCGCCTCTTTCACCTCGTCGAGCTTGAACGGTTTGATGATCGCCTCGATCTTCTTCATAAGTCCCTGATCATCCTGTCATCTTCCGCCGCGACCCCGCAAAGGGAAGGGCAGTTATGGGAAAGGACGGCGCGGCGAACCGTTCCGTCATGATATGGCCGTGAGAGCCTTCGGGGCCCGCACGCGGCATGCCCCCGAGTCCCCCATTGACTGCTACCAAACAATTAACGTGCCAAGACGCATTCCGCCACAAAAGCTTGTGTGCGGTGCAATATTATTGCGGAGGGTGATGGAATTGCGGGCAGGCGAAACGAGCGCTGCCCAAAATTTGGGCATTGGCCGGGAGCGCGGCAGCCGCTTGCGCCCGGTCCTTCTGGTGGGATATAATCGCACCAAAGCGAAAGGACTGTCATGGAAAAGGCCAGCATCACCCTGACCGACGCGCATCATCAGTTGCTGCACTCTGTGGTGGAGTCAGGAGAATATGCGACAGTGAGTGAGGCCATTCGCGACGCCCTGCGTCATTGGGAGCGCAATCGCGTGGCGCGAGAACTCGAACTGGAATTGCTCAAGCAGCAATTGGCTGAAGGCCGGGCGGACTATGAGGCAGGTCGCTTTGATGACTGGGATCCGGAAGCGACCAAGGCGCGGATTCTGGACGGACTATGAGCGCATTGCGGCTCGTTGTTGCGGCCGCCGCGCAGCGCGATATCGAAGGGATCGGCCGCTTCATTGCGCTCGACAGCCCTGCCTCAGCGCGCGCCTTTATCGATCGTCTCACGCACAGTTTCGAAGGCCTGCGCGCCATGCCCGGGATCGGCACATCTCGCGCGGAGCTTGAACCCGGCCTGCTCGGCCGCGCCTTTGGCAACTACATCATCTATTATCGCGTCATCGACGGCAATCTGCTCATCCAGCGGGTGGTGCACGGTGCCAGGGATCAGCGCAGCGCCTTTTCGGACAGAGACGTCCCCGGTCAATAAGGCGGGCGGTCCAGCCCCTTCGCGCTCTTGGTGAAGATCTCGCAGCCGGTCTCGGTAATGCCGATCGAATGTTCGAACTGCGCCGAGAGCGAGCGGTCGCGGGTCACTGCGGTCCAGCCATCCTCGAGCATCTTCACCGCATGCTTGCCGATATTGATCATCGGCTCGATGGTAAAGAACATGCCGGGCTTGAGTTCGGGACCGGTGCCGGGACGGCCGACATGGACCACTTCGGGCGCATCGTGGAACAGCTTGCCCAGGCCATGGCCGCAGAAATCGCGGACCACGCCATAGCGGTGCTTTTCGGCATAGGACTGGATCGCGTACGCGACATCGCCCATCGTGTTGCCGGGCTTGGCCTGTTCGATGCCGAGCATCAGGCACTCATAGGTCACATCGACCAGCCGCCGCGCCTTCACCCCGACATCGCCGATCAGGAACATGCGGCTGGTATCGCCATGCCAGCCGTCGACGATCGGGGTGACGTCGATATTGACGATATCGCCGTCCTTGAGCTTGCGGTCGCCCGGGATGCCGTGACACACGACATGGTTGATCGAGGTGCAGCAGCTGTGCGTGAAGCCGCGATAGCCAAGCGTCGCCGGAATGCCGCCGCCCGCCAGCATCAGCTCGCGCGCCCTGGCGTCGATCTCTGCGGTGGTGACGCCTTCCGTGACGAAGCCGGTCAGCTCGTCGAGCACATGCGCGGCGAGCTGGCCTGCCTTGCGCATGCCCTCGAAGCCCTCGGGGCCGTGCAGCTTGATCGTGCCATCGCGCATCGGCGTGTCGGCATTGGTGACGTGGACATATTGGTTCATGGTGATTCCATATAGGGCAGGGGCCGTGTTTTGGCGACCCCCTACGCGTTTCCGCCGAGTTCGGAGCGGGCTTAGTCCATTGACTTAGTCCGGTCAATGGACTAACCCTTTCCCATGACCAGCATCGTCAACGTCCATGACGCGAAAACGCATTTTTCCAAGCTGCTCGACCGGGCGCATGCGGGCGAGGAGATCATCCTGGCCAAGGCGGGCAAGCCCTATGCCCGGCTGGTGCCCTTGGAGCGGCCGAAGATCGAGCGGCGTCCGGGCGGGCTGAGTGTGCAGATACCCGACGGCTTTTTCTTCGATCCACTGCCCGAAGAAGAGCTGCGGGCCTGGGAGTGAACGGTTATCTGCTCGATACCCACGCGCTGATCTGGTGGTGGAACGACACTCCATTGCTGCCAAAGCTTGTGCGCCATCGCCTGATAGTGGCGGAAGACCTGATGTTCGTCAGCGCGGCCTCAGCGTGGGAAGTAGCCACCAAGGTCCGGCTGGGCAAATGGTCGGATGCCGCAGAGGCCGCCGAAAAGTTCGAGCTGCTCTGCGCCCGCAACAATTTCGAGCTCTTGCCCGTTTCAGTCTCGCACGGCCTGCTCGCCGGATCGCTACCCGGCGAGCATCGCGATCCGTTCGACCGGATGATCGCGGCGCAGGCGATCCACGACGATCTCACCGTCATCACCCGAGATCCGGCGCTCGCGGCGCTCGGCTGCCGCACCTTCTGGATCGAATGAAGGCGCGCGCACGAAGCGCTTGCGCCGGTTTGCCCAGGCGCTAAACACCGGCGCATGACAGCAGACGCAACCGCTTCCACCCCCCGCATCTGGACCGCCGCGCTGATCGTGATCGGCGATGAAATCCTCTCCGGCCGCACCCAGGACAAGAATGTCGCGCAGGTCGCCACCTGGCTCAACGTGCAGGGCATCAGGCTGAAAGAGGTGCGTGTCGTTGCCGACGACATGGACGCGATCGTCGAGGCGGTGAACATCCTGCGCAGCCGCAACGACTATCTCTTCACTACGGGCGGCATCGGCCCGACGCATGACGACATCACGGTCGATGCCATCGCCCGCGCGCTTGGCGTCGAGGTGGTCATCCATCCGGTCGCGCGGGCGGTGCTGGAGCGCTATTACGAAAGCCGGGGAGGCCTGACCGAAGGACGTCTGCGCATGGCGCGGGTGCCCGATGGCGCCGAGCTGATCGAGAACCGCATGTCGGGCGCTCCCGGCATCCGCGTCGGCAATCTGTTCCTCATGGCGGGCGTGCCGCATATCACCGCAGGGATGCTCGATGCGCTGACCGGCACGCTCGAAGGCGGGCTGCCCGTGCTGTCGACGGTGTTGGGCTGCTGGGTGGCGGAAAGCGAGGTCGCGGACATGCTGGGCGCGACCGAGCGCGCGCACGAACAGTGCCAGATCGGCAGCTATCCGTTCTTCCGCGAAGGCCGGGTCGGCGCGAATTTCGTCATCCGCTCGGTGGACCAGGCGGCGCTCGATGCCTGTGCGGCAGAGCTGACGGCATCGCTGATAGCGGCCGGGCGCGAGGTCACGCCCGGCGGCATCTGATCAATCTTCCGGAGCGATTGCGACCTTCAGGCCGTCAAGCGCCTCGGTCAGCTGGATCTGGCACGACAGGCGCGAGCTTTCGTTGCGATGGTCCGAGCTGTCGAGCAGGTCGTCCTCGTCGGCGCTGATCGGGGGCAGCTTGTCCACCCAGGCGGAATCGACATGGACATGGCAGGTCGCGCACGAGCAGCATCCGCCGCACAGCGCCAGCAGTTCGTCAAAGCCGTTGTCGCGGATCGCTTCCATCACCGAAAGACCGGTATCGGCTTCGATGGTGCTCTCTTCGCCCGCGCGATTGATGACGGTCAGCTTTGGCATGGAAACTCCCCAATAGAGTGAAAACGGGCATTGGCCCCCCGGATGCGGTTGCTATGATCAACGCCCGTCGCGATTGCAAGCGACAGAATGGATGAGGATGCGCAAATGGGGCTGTCTGCTGAGAATTTGACCAAGGGGCTCGACACGGTGGCGGCGATCGAGCCGGCCATCGCCCGCGCGCTCGACATTGCCGGCTATCCCGAGACCCGCATCCGCGATCGCGGCTATACCACGCTGCTGCGCACCATCGTCGGCCAGCAGGTGAGCGTCGCGGCGGCGGCCTCGGTATGGAACAAGCTCGAGGCCGCACTGGGCACCGGCTGCGCGCCCGATGCGCTTATCGCGGCGGATTTCGAATCCTTGCGCGCCTGCGGCCTGTCGCGCCAGAAACAGGGCTATGCCCGATCGCTCGCCGAGCTGGTGGTAAGCGGCGGGCTTGATCTCGACAACCTGCCGCAGGACGACGAGGCGGCGATTGCCGAGCTGGTGCGGATTAAGGGCATCGGCCGCTGGTCGGCGGAAATCTATCTGCTGTTCGCCGAGGGCCGGCCCGATATCTGGCCTGCGGGCGATCTGGCGGTGCAGGCGGGCATCGGCCGCATCCTGGGGCTGGAGGCGCGCCCGTCCGAAAAGGAGACGCGCCTGCTCGCCGACCCGTGGTCACCGCATCGCGGCGCAGTCGCGATCTTCACCTGGCACACCTATAACAACGCCGCGCTGTAAGGGCGGGGATTAGGCCTTGTAGAGGATCCTGCCGCGCGCCAGGCGCTCGCGGCTGAGGACGGTGACCTCCTTGAGGAAGCTGGTCGGCTTCTTGAAATACTTGCTCTTGGGGTTGATCTTCAGGCCGGCAGCCGTGGCGACTTCGCCGATGAAATGGACGCAATTGGCCTTGCCGAGATTATAGTTCTTCTGCGGCTTGTTGCGCCATTTGTCGGCGACCGCCATCACTGCGCGATATTCGGCATCGGTCAGCTCATAGCTGAAATGCGGCGCGCTGTCGGCGATGTACTTGGGCTTGACCACGCTCACCCGGCCCTCGACCCAACCGAACAGGATGCTGGGGCCGGTGCTGGTCGCGGTAAAGCCGACATTGGTGTCCACGACCTCGCCGGTCGAATCGACCTTGCCCTTGAGCGTCGCAAAGGCGTGCGGAAACTGGCTGCCCAGTTCGTGGCTGTAGAAGGTGATGGTCACGGCAGCATGCGCGGCATGGGCGCAGAACAGCATCGGCGCGATGAAAAGTGTCAGCAGCAGGCGCTTGATCATCATGGATTTCTATCCTCGGTGTTGGCGGAGATGGCCCTGTCCAGCCAGGCAGCCGAATCGGCGGGGCTCTGCTTGTTGGCGTCCCTGTCGACGCGATAATTGGCTTGCCGCATTTTTTCCACCGCGATTGCGCCGACCAGAGGCCTGAGCGCTGCGACAAGGCGCGGGTCGGCGGCAGCGGAGCGGCTGGCGAGCAGGATCGCGTCGTAGCTGGGCACCGCGCCCTTCGGGTCGTCCAGGATCACGAAGCCGTTCGCGGCGATGCGCCCGTCCGAGCTGAACGCCGAGATGATGTCCGCCTCGCCGAGCGACAGCGCGCGGTACATGAAGGTCGGCTCGAACGCCCGGCGGGCCTTGAAGCGCAGCGGATAGGCCTTTTGCACCATCTGCCATTCGGGGCGTTCGAGAAACTCGACATCGGTGCCGAACACGAAATCGGGCGCGACGCGCACGACATCGTCGAGGCTTTGCAGGTCCAGCCGTTTGGCATCCTCCGGGCGGACTGCGAAGGCATAGGTATTCTCGAAACCGAGCGGCCCGACCAGCTGCACCCCGTGCTGCGCCTTCGTCCAGCGCGCGATCTCGGCGAGCATCCGGGCGCGCGACGGACTGTCCTGGCGCTGCATTTCGTTGGTCCAGATCGTGCCAGCATAATCGACATAGACCTGCACCTCGTCGCTCGCCAGCGCGCGATAGACCACCGCGCTGCCCAGGCCCTCGCGATAGCGCACTGCATAGCCTGCCGCCTCGAGCCGCCGCCCGATCAACCGCGCCAGAATATACTGTTCCGAGAAGCGCTTGGCGCCGATGGTTACCACCGGCTTGTCGCTCTGCGGGGCCGGCCAGAGCGCGAGCGCCAGACCCAGCGCCAGCGCGATCGCCGCCGCCCAGATGCGGGCGTGCCGCCGCGTCGCGATGCCGCTCTCGATGAGCCCAAGCAGCAGATCGACGCTGATCGCCAGCCCGGCGGCGGCAACGCAGCCCTGAAGAACCAGCGACCAGTTCTGCGTCTGCAACCCGGCAAAGATCAGATCACCCAGGCTCGGCTGGCCGACCGTGGTGGAAAGCGTCGCCGCGCCGATCGTCCACACTGCGGCGGTGCGCACGCCCGCCATGATCGTGGTCGAGGCAAGCGGCGCTTCGACCAGCCAGAGCTTCTGCAGGCTGGTCATGCCGACGCCATCGGCGGCCTCGACCATGGCCGGTTCGACCGAGCGCAGCCCGGTGACCGCGTTGCGCAGGACCGGCAGCAGCGCATAGAGCGTGAGCGCGAGCAGCGAGGGCAGGAATCCGAGCGGCGAGATCGCATCGCCGAACAGAGCAGAGAGCGCGAGCAGCAGCGGGAAGAACAATGCGAGCAGGGCCAGCGCGGGGATGGTCTGCACCAGGCTGGCAAAGCCCAGGGTGATGCTGGCCACCGTGCGGTTGCGCACCGACCAGATCGCGAGCGGCAGCGCAATCAGCAGCGCGAGGCCCAGCGCGGCAAAGCTCAGCTGCACGTGCTGCGAGAGCAGGTCGATCAGGCGGGGCCAGTCAATGGTCATGGCGTGCCATGCTCATTGGGTAGCGCATAGGTCCCTCGACCTTGGTCCACCCTGAGCGGCTGGCTTGCCAGCCAGCCGAAGGGCTCGGGACAAACGGAGGGGGCAGGTCGGGCTTTGTTTTCAAAGCTGACGCTCCTACTTTTCCGAGTTCCCGAGCGAAGTCGAGGGACCTATGCACGGAGGTCGCCCTCCGCAGAACGCATCGCGGTGATCCGCTCGGCCTGCAATCGTGGCACCGCCACCAGCGCCTCGGCCTCCGCGCCGCAGCCGCCCGCGATCAGCTCGCGAGGTTCGGCATCCGCCGCAATCCGGCCACTCGCCATCACCCAGATGCGGTCGGCGAACAGCAGTGCCTCGGCCATGTCGTGCGTGACCATGATCGTGGTGAGGCCCAGCCGATCGTGCAGCGCGCGATATTGCTCGCCCAGCGCCTCGCGCGTCACCGGATCGAGCGCGCCGAACGGTTCGTCCATCAGCATCAGCCCCGGCTCTCCGGCCAGCGCGCGCGCGACGCCGACGCGCTGCTGCTGGCCGCCGGATAGCTGTTCGGGCAGCCGCGTGGCGAACTCGCGCGGCAGATCGACCAGATCGAGCAGGTCGCCCACCCGGTCGCTCGCCAGCGTCCGCCCCGTCGCCAGCCGTGATCCGATGCCGATATTCTGCGCCACGCTCATGTGCGGGAACAGGCCGATATTCTGGAAGACATAGCCGATCGACCGGCGCAGCGCGTGCGGCTCGCGATTGGCCACGTCCTGGCCATCGATCAGGACGCGGCCCGAATCGGGTTCGATGAGCCGGTTGACGGTCTTGAGCAGCGTCGACTTGCCCGATCCCGAGCTTCCGACGATGGCGACGAACGTGCCGGGGGCGATGCTGGCGGTGATCGTGTCGATGGCGATCGTGCGCGCATAGGTCTTGCTCACCCCCTCGAACGCTACGGCAGGGCCGCGCGCGCCTTGCGGCCGGTCAGGGGAGGGTGAGGTCGCCATGCCGGCTTGCTTATAGGCAGGTGCGGGCGCGGCTGGCTAGCCACTTGCGCGGGGTAAGTCGCACGCTTAGCGTCCGACGCAAACGGGAAGAAATCCTCCCCTGCAAGGGGAGGGGGACCACGAAGTGGTGGAGGGGTGTCGCCCTTGCACGAGCGTGGACACCCCTCCGTCCGGCCCAGGGGCCTGCCACCTCCCCTGCAAGGGGAGGAATTGGGGAGCGATCAAGGAGAGGGACCACATGACCGACACCAAGTACATCTTCATCACCGGCGGCGCTTCGGGCATCGGGCGCGAGGTGGCGCGCTATTTTGCGCAGCGCGGCTGGTTCGTGGGCCTGGCCGATGTCAACCAGAAGGGCATGGAAGAGACCGCCGCGATGCTGCCTCAAGGCATGGCGTCGATCCACAGCCTCGACGTGCGCAGCCGCGAGCAATGGATCCAGGCGCTCGAGGCATTCACCGAGAAGAGCGGCGGCAGGCTGCACGTGCTGTTCAACAATGCCGGGGTGGGCATTGGCGGCCTGCTCGAGGAGCATAGCGAGGACGATATCGAGAAGCTGGTCGACATCAACTTCAAGGGCGTCGTCTATGGCGCGCATATCGGGCACAAGTACCTCAAGGCGACTCCCGGATCGTGCCTGCTCAACACCTCGTCGGCGTCGGGCATCTATGGCTCTGCGGGGTTGTCGGTCTATTCGGCGACCAAGTTCGCGGTGCGCGGGCTGTCCGAAGCGCTGGATATCGAATGGGGTCCGGACAATGTGCGCGTCCGCGCGCTGCTGCCGAGCTTCATCGACACGCCGCTGCTCGACGGACCGGTCGCGCGCACCAATCAGTCAAGCCGCGACAGCGTGACGGCGGCGGGGCTCGAGATCGCGCCGGTCTCGATCGTGGCCGAAGCGGCGTGGAATGCCGTGCACGATCCCAGGCACGTCCACAGCTATGTCGGCCCGACCGCCAAGCGCCTCGCCTTTGCCGCGAAATGGATGCCCGGATCGATCCGCAAGCGCGGTGGCTTGATGACCCGTCAGCGGCGCGGAGAATAGGGGTTCAGTCAGGAGGGGGTATAGCAGCTCCTCTTTCGACCCTCCCCCTTGATGGGGGAGGCAGCGGAGACTTGGCAGCTTGCTGCCTAAGTCGCAGCGGTGGGGGTGATGGTGCGGCTGGGCGCTCTGGTGCGTTAACGCTACCACGGCACAATCCGGCGCGATCACCCCCACCCAACCCACCCCCCTCGAGGG
>CAXRCQ010000071.1:0-10778 GCA_964228845.1 Blastomonas sp. | reverse complement strand
GAGCTTGAATATCTCTGACTTACGGGCAGCTTTGCAGTCGCAGACTCCCATACTCTATGGGCGTGATCCAAGTTTGCGCTGCTTTGGACGCGCTCGTAAACCACCTTTGCACAGGCCGCTCTGACCCTGCAGCCAGCGCAGCCCCAAGGCTTCTCGACAATCTCCCCTGATGGCATCACTTTCCGGTGCGGAACGTCCGAAACCCCTCGCCAATATTCTTTAGGCAAGGCAAAACAATCGAGCCTTGGCGATCTCACCAAAGGCCGAACCAGTATATTACCTTGGCCATCTGTTTGAACGTGCAAAGGCGTGAATGCGACCTGGCGGTTTCTCTTCCCTTGCAATCTTCCGGCATTAAAATCTTGATCGTTCATTCAAAAAATATCTCAGAATTCCATCTTATGTTTAGAAATTACTTACCGGGAGTGCAAGTTTGATCGCAGCAAGGTCATCGCTGGATAGCCCTATTTCGGATACATTCGGCCTACACCTTCTAACCATCTCGATCAAACCGAGCTCATGCACCGTCAGCCAACGCCTATCAGCGCGCCGATCAGCCGCCGCCTCTCGCATGACTGCCAGCTGTCCTTGGCTGAAATCCTCGACACCCATCCCCGCAATGTTCTGGAGCTCGCTGACGAAGTGATAGGCCGGGGTGTGAACGTCTTCCAGCTCCTCCCAATCAACGGTCGGATGCCGCTGGTGTAGCACGGCAAGCAGGAAGCTTCGCTGGTCGAGGTCCAGTGCCGTTGCCAGCTCGCCGACCCGCTCGACAGGTATCGGAACCCTTCCCGTCGCCCAATGGCTGAGCATGACAGGTTGCTTGTGCCCGAGCTGCCTCGCGATCTGGCGCTGGCTTAGTCCAAAACGCTCGGAAGCTTGACGCAACCCATCGGCCAACATCCTGGCAGCCTTGCTATCAGCAAACGGATAGGGCTGCTTCAATTCAACCTGCCTGTTTTCTCCCACCCTGCTCATAGCGCCTTCATGTGCCATAACGCACACATAGCGCAACCCTGAATCGACCATAGCATACTGCTTTACCTCAGAAATTCGTCCGATCGGCACATTGCCAGCTCGACACCAACAGCATTGTATGTGATAATACACACATCACCGACGAAGACCGTCGCGCGGTGCGTTGCCAGACCGGCACGAGCTTAAACACAGAAGGAACCAGAATGCCCCGAATGACTTACCGCATCGATGAAGTCGCAACGATGCTTGGCCTCAGCCGCACCACGATCTTCAAGCTTATGGCTGACGGTGAACTCCCTCGCGTCAAGGTCGGTGCGCGCACGCTCATCCGTGCCGCAGATGTCGAAGCGCTTGTGCAGCGCCAGGCGGCTTGAGCGCAACCATCACGATGACGCTGACTGTAAAGCAGATCGATAACGCCGCCCCCGCCGACCGTCCCCAGAAGCTCTGGGACGGTCAGGGTCTTTACCTCATGGTCTCGCCGACCGGCTCGAAGCGCTGGCAATTCAAATACAAGCTTGCCGGCGTTGAGAGGAAGATGAGCCTGGGAGCCTATCCCGCGGTTTCGCTGAAGCGGGCGAGGTCCCTTCGGGACGAAGCTCGCGCAACGCTGGCCGAAGGGAAAGACCCATCGCAGCAGCGCCAGATGAAGAAGATCGCAGCGGCGACCGAGGCTGCGCATACCTTCGGCTCAATCGCGCGCGAATATATCGCCAAGCGCACTGCGGAAGGGCTCGCCGAGACGACCATCGCCAAGAGCAACTGGCTCTTGTCCCTCCTCGAACCCCGGCTCGGGAAAGTGCCCGTCGCGGACATCACCGCACCGCTGCTGCTGGGTGTGCTCCAGGAGATCGGGAACTCTGGCCGAAGGGAGACGGCGCGGCGATTGCGGTCATTCGCAGGGCGGGTGATCAACCACGCCGTTATCACCGGGCGGGCGACAAACAATCCCGCACCGGCGCTCCACCGCGCGCTCGTCACGCCGACGGTCCGGCACCACCCCGCCATCATCGACCCTAACAGCCTGGGAGCGCTTCTCAGGGCCATCGCCGACTATGCTGGCTATCCCTCGACCAGTGCGGCGTTGCGACTGTCGCCCCACCTGTTCCAGCGCCCTGGAGAGATTCGCACGATGCGCTGGGACGAGCTCGACCTCGCGGCAGGCAAATGGACGATCCCGGCCACGAAGACCAAGATGCGGCGGGAACACGAAGTCCCGCTCTCTGAACAGGCGGTGGCCATCATCCGGTCGATGATCCCGATCTCCGGCGGCAGCGAATTTGTATTCCCCGCATTCCACACAATGAAAAAGCCGATCTCAGAGAATACCGTGAACCAGGCGCTGCGCCGCATGGGCTATGCGGGCATGATGACCGCGCATGGCTTCAGGGCGACCGCAAGCTCGCTGCTGAACGAAGAGGGACGCTGGCCACCGGACATCATCGAGCATGCCCTCGCCCACAAGGACCGCGATGCCGTCCGCGCGATTTACAACCGGACGACCTATTGGAAGGCGCGCGCGGAGATGATGCAGGCTTGGAGCGATCGCCTCGACGTGCTGAGAGACGGCGAGTTCATCATGCAGCTCGCAGCCTGACATGGGTTGTCGGTGATGGCGATTCGCTGATGGAGCCGTCGCTCAAAGAGGCAATGAACACCTCGGAATGAAGATGAAGGTGGGGCCAAAATTGGGCCCCAAAAATGGCCCCACTTTCGGCCCCACTATGCCCCCGGATGGCCCCACATACCGTCGGACCTGTCCGAACTCGGACTGATGAAAAACGCTGGTTTTCCGGGGCTTTGGCCCATTCGCGAGGCGCTCAGCGAATGGGTGTCTGGTGCCCAGAAGAGGACTCGAACCTCCACGCCCTTGCGAGCGCCAGCACCTGAAGCTGGTGCGTCTACCAATTCCGCCATCTGGGCACGGGGTAGGAGCGCGCCTCTAGCTGGAGTGCTTGCACCCGTCAACCGCCTGATGCCATATTTCCCAAAGAAAATTGCGCACACCCCCAGACCATCGCGCAAAAGCGTAACTGGGGCGTTGCGCGGCGCGTTTGGCTGATGCAAAGGCAGGTGCGGAGACGCATTGCGACTGGGCGCGCCGAACGGGGCTGCGCCGGACAGCCGCATCAAGAATCACGGGACGTAACGGCATGCGCGACACATTGATCACGATTTTCGGCGGCGGGGGCTTTCTGGGGCGGCACATTACCCAGCATCTGACCGCAGCCGGCGCCCGCGTGCGCATCGCGCAGCGCAACATCCGGATCGCGCAAGACGTCAAGCCGCTCGGCAATCTGGGCCAGACCCAGCTGATCGCCGCCGATATCCGCAAGCCCGAGACGGTGGCGCGGGCGGTGCATGGCGCGGATGCGGTGATCAACCTGGTCGGCATCCTCAAGGGCGATTTCGATGCCTTCCATCATGAAGGCGCGGCCAATGTCGCGCGCGCTGCAGCGGCCGCCGGTGCCAAGGCGCTGGTGCATGTCTCGGCCATCGGTGCAGATGCTGGCTCCAAAAGCGCCTATGGCCGCAGCAAGGCCGAGGGTGAAGCCGCCGTGCGCGCCGCCTTCCCCCAGGCGACGATCCTGCGCCCGTCGATCGTGTTCGGGCGCGAGGACCAGTTCATCAACCGTTTTGCCGGGCTGATCTCGGGCCTGCCGATCGTGCCGATTATCGGCGGCAAGGCGCGGTTCCAGCCCGTCTATGTCGATGACGTGGCCGAGGCGGTGAAGCTAAGCCTCTCCGATCCGGCGCGCTTTGGTGGACGCATATTCGAGCTTGGCGGGCCCGAAACGATCAGCATGGAACAGCTGAACAAGCGCATCGCCAAGGAAATCGGCGAGAACCCCAGCTTCATTGACATGCCCGATTCGCTGTCCGGCCTGATGGCGAGCCTCACCGGCTGGCTACCCGGCGCGCCGATCACGCGCGATCAATGGGCGATGCTGCAGAGCGACAATGTCGTAGCCGATGGCGCAGACGGGCTGGACGCTTTCGGCATCACCCCCACCCCGATGGCAGCAGTGATCGGCGACTATCTGGTGCGCTTCCGCAAGCACGGCCGCTTCGGCGCGCGCGCCAAGCGCGCCGGTTGAAACGCGTGGCGCGGCGGGGCGGCTAGCCCGCCGCCGCTGCCTCCTGCCAGCTGAGCAACGACGCGGTCAGCTGTTTTTCAGCCAGCGCTCGCCCCGAATCCCGATCAAGGCCCAGCGCGCTGGAAAGCTGCGCGCCCATCAGCGCGTCGCCCAGCGCCATGGTGCACAAGGATAGCGTATCCTCGTGCAGCGTGCGGCCCTCGGGCGCATGTTCGGCGAGCTCGTCGACCAGCTGGTGAATCGCCTCGACGATCGGATCGAGCGCGTCCTCGTTGCCCGAAAGCAGCATCCAGCAGGCCAGCGCCCCTGCCCCTTCGCGATCGAACGCATCGAATGCCATGTCGACGATATCGCGCGGGCTGCCGTCGCCATTGCGCAGGCGGATGACCGCCGCGCCAATCATCTGGCAGATCGATTGCGCCAGATATTCGGCCAGCGCCTTTTGCAGGCCCGAGGCCGAACCGAAATGATGCAGCAGATTGGCATGCGTCCGCCCGATGCGCCCGCTCACCGCTTTCAGCGTCACTGCCTGGGGTCCGGTTTCGATCAGCAGCTCGCGCGCGGCGGCCAGGGCAGCGGTGCGGCTCTGTTCGGGACTCAGCCGTCTTTTCGCTATTGACATCTATGTAAGTAACCTTATTGTCATCAATGTAAGCAACACACCAGCATTATGGACCCCACCATGAACGCTCCGCAATCCTTTTCCACCCCCGAATCCCTGGATCGCAAGCATACGCCTGCCGATCTGGAGCTGATCATCCGCGACCGCCGCTTCGGGCGCGACAGCAAGATGCGCCGCTGGTGGATGGGCGGCGACCCCATCGGCACCGCCTTCTACAACGCGCTTTCCGTCACCTTCCCCAAGGGCGAGGCATTCTTCATCGAGAGCGTGAAGGAGTTTCGCGAGGGCACGTCCGAGCGGCTCGCGAACGAGATTCGTGCGTTCGTGAAGCAGGAGATCAACCACACCCGCGAGCATGTCGCGTTCAATCGCCGCGTCGTGGATGCCGGTTACGACGTCAAGCTGCTGGAAGAAGATGTCGACAAGGCACTGGCGCTGACCAAGGGCCGCCCGAAGATCGCCAATCTGGCTTCGACCATGGCGCTGGAGCATTTCACCGCGATCCTGGCGCAGCAACTGCTCGCCGATCCGAAGCATCTCGAGACCGCCGACGCCGATTCGCGCGATCTGTGGCGCTGGCACGCGATGGAAGAGATCGAGCACAAGGGCGTCGCCTTCGACACCTGGATGCACGCGACCAAGGACTGGAGCCGCTGGCAGCGCTGGAAGGTCAAGTCGCTGGTGATGCTGGTCGTCACCAAGAACTTCCTGCACCACCGCGCGACCGGCATGCTCGAACTGCTGCGGCAGGACGGCCTGACCGGGCCGAAGGTCTGGGCGAAGCTGTTCTGGTACGCGTTTGGCAATCCCGGCATGGCGCGCAAGATCATCCTGCCCTGGATGACCTATTTCCTGCCCGGCTTCCACCCCTGGAAGCACGACGACCGTCATCTGATCCAGCTCGCCGAAAGCGACTATCAGGATGCGGTGATGGCGAGGGCAGAACCCGCGCTGGTTCCGGCGGAGTAACGGTTTAACCCCCTCCGTTTGTCCCGAGCGTGTCGAGGGACCTTGCTCGACCGTCCGATATTACGTCCCTCGACTTCAGTTTATCCTGAGCGGCTGGCTTGCCAGCCAGTCGGAGGGCTCGGGACAAACGGATTTTGGTGCAGTTGGGCGAGTTAAGTCCAGTGCTCCAACCTAGACCACCGGCTTCCTCGCCCTGAGCGCCTGGGCGAGCGTCCCCTCGTCGAGATAATCGAGCTCTCCCCCCATCGGCAGGCCCTGCGCGAGCTGGGTGAGGCGCACGGGATAGCCTTCGAGCCGCTCGGCCAGATAGTGCGCCGTCGTCTGTCCCTCGAGCGTCGCGTTCATCGCCAGCACGACCTCGTCGATGCCGCCCTCGGCCACACGCGCGATCAGCGAGGCAACGCCGAGATCCTCCGGCCCGATGCCGTCTAGCGCGGAAAGTCGTCCCCCCAGCACATGATAGCGCCCGACGAACAGCCGAGAGCGATCGAGCGCCCAGAGGTCCGACACCTCCTCGACCACGCACAGGCTGCGCGCATCGCGGCGCGGATCGGTGCAGATGCCGCAGGGGTTCTGCGTATCGACATTGCCGCAGATGTTGCAGGTGGAAAGGTTGGCGCGCACCCGCTCCATCGCCTCGACCAGCGGAGTGAAGGCGCTCTCACGCTTCTTGAGCAGGTACAGGACCGCGCGGCGCGCCGAGCGCGGGCCGAGACCCGGCAGACGGGCGAGCGCGGCGGCCAGGTCCTCAATCTCTTGCGATGCCATGGCCTGAGCTTTACGGAGCCGCATCGCCCCAAGCAAAAGAAAAGTCCGTCATGCGCCTCGCCTTCATGGGAACCCCCGATTTTGCCGTGCCGACTCTGCGCGCGCTGGTGGAGGCCGGACACGAGATCGCGGCGGTGTACAGCCAGCCGCCGCGCCCGGCGCATCGCGGCAAGAAGCTGACCCCCTCGCCCGTGCACCAGCTGGCCGAGGAGCTGGGGCTGGAGGTGCGCACGCCGGTCTCGCTCAAGGGCGATGAGGAGAAGGCAGCATTCGCCACGCTCGACCTCGATGCCTGCGTCGTCGCGGCCTATGGGCTGCTCCTGCCGCGCGCGGTGCTCGATGCGCCGCGCCATGGCTGCCTCCACGTGCACGGGTCGCTGCTGCCGCGCTGGCGCGGGGCCGCGCCGGTGCAGCGCGCGATCCTCGCCGGAGATGCGCTCACGGGCGTGACGATCATGCAGATGGAGGCGGGGCTCGATACCGGGCCGATGCTGCTCAAGGGAGAGACGCCGGTAGCAGGCAAGACCGCAGGCGAACTCACCCAGGAGATCGCCGAGATGGGCGCGCGGCTGATGGTGCAGGTGCTGGGTGACATCTCCGCCTATCCGCCGGTCGTCCAGCCGGACGAGGGCGTGACCTATGCCGCCAAGATCGACAAGGCCGAGGCGCGGCTCGAAGTCTCGCAAAGCGCCCAACAGGTCGAACGCCAGGTGCGCGCGTTCAACCCGATGCCCGGCGCGTTTTTCGAACTGAACGGCGAGCGATTGAGGGTGCACAGCGCCATAACGGTCCCCTGCGAAGGCAGGGGCCCATCTCCAGACGGCGGCGCCCAGATCGACGGGCAGGAGATGGACCGCCGCCTTCGCGGGGAACCGGGAGAGGTAGCGCCCGGCACCATTCTCGACGGGCATCTCACCATCGCCTGTGCCGAAGGCGCGATCCGCCCGACGATCATCCAGCGCGCCGGACGGCCCGCGATGCCGGTCGCCGATTTCCTGCGCGGCTTTGCCGTTGAACCGGGCACGGTCATCGCATGACCCGCTTTGCCCTGACTCTGGAGTTCGACGGCGGCCCATTCATGGGGCTGCAGCGCCAGGCGCACGGCCCCAGCGTGCAGCAGCATGTCGAGGAGGCGGTACAGGCGATCACCGGCGAGGCGGCGATCCTGCACGCCGCCGGGCGCACCGATGCCGGAGTCCATGCCCTCGCGATGCGCGCACATGTCGATATCGACAAGCGCATCGATCCGTTCCGGCTGATGGAGGCGCTGAATGCCAAGCTGCGGCCGCAGCCGATCGCGGTACTCGGCTGCGAGATCGTGCCCGATGACTGGCATGCGCGGTTCAGCTGTACCGGGCGCTCCTATATCTACCGCATTACCAACCGCCGCGCGCCGCTGACGCTCGAGCGCGGCAAGGCGTGGCAGGTGTCCGCACCGCTCGATGTCCCTGCGATGCATGCTGCCGCGCAGCATCTGGTTGGGCACCATGATTTCACCACCTTCCGTTCGGTCCATTGCCAGGCGGCGAGCCCGGTCAAGACGCTCGACCGGCTCGACGTTGTGCGCGATGGCGACGAGATCGACATTCACGCCGCCGCTCGATCCTTCCTGCATCATCAGGTGCGATCGATGGTCGGCTGCCTGGTACTGGTCGGGCGCGTCAAATGGTCAGGCGAAGACTTGAAGTCCGCGCTCGAGGCGCGCGACCGGGCTGCATTGGGCTTCAACGCCCCGCCCGACGGGCTGTATTTCGCGGGCGCGACCTATAGTTAAAGCGCGCGCGGCAGGCGCAGCCGCACCAGCAGCCCGCCCAGATCCTCGCTCTCGTCGAGCTCGACCTTGCCGCCATAGATCTCGGCGACATCGCGCACGATCGCAAGCCCGAGCCCCGTGCCCGGCTTGCCGGTATCGAGCCGCGCGCCGCGATCAAAGATGCGTTCGCGCTCCCGTTCGGGAATGCCGGTGCCGTCGTCTTCGATCCAGATATCGACCAGCTTCGGGTCGGTCGCGCCCTTGGGATCAATGGTGACGAAGACGCTGCCGCCGCCATATTTTCCGGCGTTTTCAACCAGGTTACCGAGCATTTCTTCCAGGTCCTGGCGCTCGATCGCGACCTCGGCGCTCTTGCTGCCATCGAGGTCGCAGCGGACATGCGGATAAAGCCGCACCACCGCGCGCTCGACCGCCTGCGCGCTTTCCCAGACGTTCGCACGGGCCAGCGCCTGGCCGCGCCGTCCAACCGCACGCGCGCGGGCGCGATGATGGTCGACCTGCCGCCGCATCACCGCCGCCTCGCGGATCACGGTATCGGCGAGATCATCTGCGCGCGCCGTGGCGCTGTTCATCACCACGGTCAGCGGCGTCTTGAGCGCATGCGCTAGATTGCCCGCGTGCCGCCGCGCCTCCTCTGCCTGTTTCTCGTTATGCTCGAGCAGCGCATTCAATTCCTCGACCATCGGCATCACCTCGATCGGCATCGGGTCGCGCACCCGGTCCATCCGGCCCGTGCGCATCGCCTGGATCGCCTCCTTCACCTTGCGCAGCGGCCACAGGCCATAGAGCGTCTGCAGCCCCGCCATGATGATGAGGCCGAGCGCGAGCAAGGCGAAGCTGTAGCCCAAGGTCTCGCGCAGCTGGCGCAGCTGCAGGTCCATCTCGGCGCGCGACTGCGCCACCATGAAGCGCCAGCGCACCTTGGAGCCGGGCAGATAGATGGACTGTTCGATGATGCGCAGCTCGTGATCGGGAAACTGGTCGCTGTCATAGATATGCGGCTGAGCGTCGCTATGCGCGGTCTCGATCTTCAGCGCGCGGTCCCACAGGGACCGCGAGGTGAAATCGGCATGACCGGAGCCGCTGATCTGCCAGTAGAGCCCGCTATTGGGTTCCAGAAAGCGCTGGTCGCCGAGCGGACGGTTGAAGAACACTTCGCCATCGGGGCCGATCTCCGCCGAGGAGATCATCGCGGTCAGCACATATTCGAGCTGGTCGTCGAAGCTGGTGGTGATGGTGTTGGTGAGAATGCGGTCGAGCGCGAGGCCGCCGCCGAGGAGCAGCACGAAGATCCAAGCCGCCGCGATGCCGATCATGCGGCGGCTGAGCGACCCGGTATTGGGCAGCGGCGTGGGCGCAGTCGATTGATCCGCCGCCCCCGGCTGCAGGGCTTCAGCTGCTGACACGCTCGGCAGGGTCTTCAAGGCTGTAGCCCAGGCCGCGGATGGTGGTGATCACATCGGGGCCCAGCTTCTTGCGGATGCGCGTAACAAACACCTCGATCGTATTGGAATCGCGGTCGAAATCCTGGTCGTAGATATGCTCGATCAGCTCGGTGCGGCTGATGACCTTGCCCTTGTGGTGGAGCAGGTACGAGAGCAGCTTGTATTCCTGCGCGGTGAGCTTCACCGGTTCGCCGTTCAGCGACACCTTGCCCGAGCGCGTGTCGAGCCGGACGTCGCCCGCGGTCAGCTCGCTCGAGGCATTGCCCGAGGCGCGGCGGATCAGCGCGCGCAGCCGAGCGATCAGTTCCTCGGTCTGGAAGGGCTTGGCGAGATAATCGTCCGCGCCCGCATCGAGCCCGGCCACCTTGTCCGACCAGCTGTCGCGCGCGGTGAGCACCAGCACCGGGAAGGTGCGGCCTTCCTTGCGCCACATCCCAAGAACCGTGAGGCCGTCGATCTCGGGCAGGCCCAAGTCGAGGATCACCGCGTCATAATCCTCGGTCGATCCCATGAAATGGCCGTCCTCGCCATCGGTGGACAGGTCCACCGCATAGCCAGTTGCCTCGAGCGTGGACTTGAGCTGTTTGCCAAGAGTGGGTTCATCCTCGACGATCAGAATGCGCATGGGCAACTCCTGGAATACCGGTGCAATGCCGGGCAGCGGACACCGCCTTTATGGAAAGCTCCCCATATCGGGGAAATGAACGAGGGTTACAAGGCGAGAAGAAGCCGGAGCAGATCAGCCGGCCTGGCGTAGGATCGCCCCAGTACGGGCATCGACATCGACGAAGATTACCCTGCCATTGTCAAGGAACTTAAGCCGATAAACCTGTGATCCGGCATCATATTCGGGGCCGAGATATTGCATCCCGCGCATGCGGGGAAGAATGCGCCCCTCGATCTCGCGCAACGACTTGACCTGCCCGGCCATGAACTGCTCGCGCGCCTCGCTCTGCTCGCCCCGGCGCTTGCCGTCGAGCGCGTCGGCCTGGGGCACGCCGGGAACCAGCACGGCCGAAGCCAGCGCCAGAGCAGACAGGGTGGAGGAAACAAGGTTCATGACGCGTATCTAGCCCGGTTTCATTGAATAACCGCTGAATACCCCGCTAACGCCTCGTGCAGCC
>CAXRCQ010000070.1:0-3966 GCA_964228845.1 Blastomonas sp. | reverse complement strand
AGCTGATCGAGGATTGCGCCGTGCACAAGCAGGGGCGGCTGACCTGCCCCTATCATGCCTGGACCTATGGCCTCGACGGCAAGCTGATCGGCGTGGCGCGCAGCGAGGCGTTCGAGGATTTCGACAAGGGCACGCGCGGGCTTGCCGAACTGGAGGCGCGCGAATGGGGCGGCGTGGTCTATGTCCAGTTGAACCGCGACATCGCCGCCGACTGGTCGCAGCTGTCGCAGCAGGTCGCCGACGATTTCACCGCGCTCGGCCTGCCGACGGCCCACGTCCATGGCCGCAAGACGTTCGACCTGGCGGCCAACTGGAAGGTGGTGCTCGAACCATTCCTGGAGGGCTATCATGTCCAGCGGCTGCACGCCGCGTCGATCGGCGACCGCTTTCAGGATGCCCCCAATATCGTCGACATGTTCGGACCCAATATCCGCCAGGTATCTGGCCGGATCGGCTATGTGCCCGAGATGCTCGACGAGGACCCGGCGTCCAACGTGCACAAGCTGGTGACGCACGCCTATACGGCCTTTCCCAACTGCGTAGTGGTGACCAGCCAATATTATACCAGCGTGATGCTGCTGGTGCCGCGCGCGCCGGGACGCACGGTGGTCGAGTATTTCATGCTGACGCCCGAGCCGGCCTCGACTCCCAAGGCGGAAGAGGTGTTCGCGCGGTCCTATGAGATGATCTGGGCGGTGTTCGGCGGCGAGGATTTCCGCGCGGCGGAGATCAGCCAGCAGGGGCTGGAGGCGGGTGTGCCGCAAGAGACGATCTATTGCGGGCTCGAGGCCAATATCGTGCGCTATTACGAGGCGGTCGAAGCGCTGCTGTAAGTTGGCAACCGGCGCAAGACCGGACGGAGAGGGAGAGACATGGCGCAGACCTTGCCAGGGGCTCTGGATTGGTGGGCCCGGATGCGGCCCGATGCGGCTGCGGTGGTGCTGGCGGGCGATACGCTCAGCTATGCCGTCTGCAAGGCCTGGTCGGATCGCGTCGCCGCGATGCTGGAAGCCGACGGGCTGGAGCCGGGGGACCGGGTGGCGATCGTCTCGTACAACAGCCTCGCCTATTGCGCGCTGATCATGGGCGTGATCCGCGCCGGCGGAATCGTCAGCCCGGTGAACTTTCGCTACACGCCGCGCGAAATCCGCGAGATGTGCGAGACGACCGAGCCGCGCTTCACCTTCACTGCCCCCGAATTTGCCGACAACGCCACCGCTGCTAGCCTTGCCCCGCGTGCGATGGCCGAGATCGAAGCCTTGCGCGAAGGAGCAGTCGCGAGGCCGAAGCATGATCCGCTGCCCGATGCACCGGTGGTCATCATCGCCACCAGCGGATCGACCGCGCGGCCCAAGGGCGTGGTGCTCACCAACCGGTCGATGACCGCCTATGCCGCCAGCTGGGCGGTCGAGGAACCGCAGGCCTCGTTCGATGCGCGCGTCATCAGCCTGGCACCGCTCAACACCTCGGCGGGCTTCGTGCAGCTGATGCACTACACGACGCTGGGCTGCACCGTCTTCATGGAGCCGCAATTCGACCCCGAACGGGTGCTGGCGTTGCTGCAATCGGAACGGATCACCAGCTTCGGCGCGGTCCCCACCTTTTTCGAGGCGATCGCGCGCTGCCCCGGCTTTGCCGATGCCGATCTGTCATCGCTGCGGCTGGCGACATCGGGCGGGGCGCGGGTCAGCCGCCAGCTGCTCGAGACCTACAAGGCCAAGGGCATCACCATCCGGCAGATCTACGGCCAGACCGAAATCGGCGGTAATGCGACGATGATGCCCGAGCATCTGGCGCTGGAGCAGCCCGAGAAATGCGGATGGGGCAATGTGTTTATGGATGTGCGCGTGCTGCGGCCCGACGGCAGCGCCTGCGATCCCGGCGAGCCTGGCGAGATCGTGATGCGCTCCCCCGGCATGATGCATGGCTATTGGCGCAACCCGCAGGAGACCGCCAAGGTGATGCGCGATGGCTGGCTGTGGTCGGGGGACATCGGCACGCTTGACGAGCACGGGCTGCTGACCTTTGTCGACCGGTTGAAGGATCTCATCATCTCGGGCGGCCTCAACATCTCCGCAGCCGAGGTCGAGCGGGTGGTGTGCGAATTTCCCGGTGTGGTCGAGGCGCTGGCGATCGCGGCGCCCGATCCGAAGTTCGGCGAGACGCCGCTGGTGGTCTATCATGGCCCGGCCGAGATCGATATCGCTGGCCTGATCGCGCACTGCAACGCCAATCTGTCGAACTACAAGGTGCCGCGCTACGTCGCCTTCAGCGCCGATCCGCTGCCGCGCCTTGCCACCGGAAAGCTATCCAAGCCCGCCATCCGCGAAACCTATGCCCGCGCGCACGAAACCCTGCCGCGCGTGCGATAAGGAGCCAGCCCTCATGAACCTTAGTCCCAGCGCCCTGCCAGAGGTGCCCCCGCATGTGCCAGCGCATCTGGTGTTCGATTTCGACATCCATGGCGACGCGCGGATCAGCCAGGACGTGCAGGGCAGCTATGCCGCCGCGCTGGCCGATGCCCCCGACATTTTCTGGACGCGCAGGAATGGCGGCCACTGGATCGCCAAGTCCCATGACGCGATCAGCCGGATCGTGCTCGATCCCGAGCATTTCTCGGTGCGCGAGATGCAGATTCCGCGCGTGGAGAACCCGCCCTTCTTCATCCCGTTGAGCCTCGATCCGCCCGAGAACATTCCCTATCGCAAGGTGATGATGCCGATGTTCGGCCCCGTCGCGATCAAGGCGCTGGAACCGCAGATCCGCGCCTGGGCGGTGAAGCTGGTCGATCAGATCGCCCCGCTCGGCCGCTGCGACTTCCAGGCGGACCTGTCCAAGCTGTTTCCGGTCAGCGTGTTCATGGAATTGATGGGCATGGACCTCGGCAGGTTGCGCGATTTCCGTGCGCTCGCCGAGGCGTTCTTCTCATCGCAGAATGACGAGGCCGAAATGGGACGGCTCAGCGCGGCGATCCTGGGCGAGATGAAGGCGCTGATCGCGGAGAAAAAGGCGCATCCCGACGGCAAGCTGATGGCGCATTTCATCCAGGCCGATCTCGATGGCCGCCGGATGATTGACGACGAGATCCTGGCGATGAGCTTCGTGCTGTTCCTCGGCGGCATGGACACGGTCACCAACGTCACCGGCTTTGCCTTCCAGCAACTCGCGCAGATGCCTGATGTCAAGGCGCGGCTGGCGGCGGACCCGGCGCAGATCCCGGCTTTCGTCGACGAGGCGATCCGGCTCTATGGCGTGGTCAACACACCGCGTCTGGTGGTGCAGGACCAGCAGATCGGCGAGGCGCAGTTGCGCGCGGGCGAGATGGTGCTGAACGTGCTGTGCCTGGGCAGCCGCGACCCGGCGAAATTCGATCAGCCCAATCTCTTCGACATGGACCGCAAGAAGACTGCGCACCTCACCTTCTCATCGGGCCCGCACCTGTGCGTCGGCCATGTGCTGGGCCGTGCCGAACTGCGCGTGCTGACCGAGGAATGGGTCAGGCGCATCCCGTCGTTCAGCGCGGTGCCGGGCGAGCGGCACGCCTTCCGCATCGGCACGGTGATGGCGCTCGATTCGCTGCCGCTGCAATGGCCTGTCGCAGCGTGACGACGATGACCGACGGTGCCGATGCGCCCTATTGGGAGGGGCTGGCAGCGGGGCATTTGCTGCTGCCGCGCTGCGCAGGCTGTTCGCGCTGGCTATGGCCTGCAGTCAGCCGCTGTGGCCATTGCGGCAGCAGTGACATCGCCTGGGTCGAACGCGCGATGACGGGCAGCGTCTTTTCCTGGACGCGGACCTGGCACCGCTTTGCGCTGACCGAGGATCTGGAACTGCCCTATGTCTCGGCGGTGGTGACGGTGGACGATTGCGGCATCCGGCTGCTCGGACGGATCGACGATCCCGACCGGACTGATCCGGTGATCGGCGAGCCGGTCCATGGCCGCATCGGCAAGACCCGGATTGCGG
>CAXRCQ010000069.1:0-2527 GCA_964228845.1 Blastomonas sp. | reverse complement strand
TCGCGGGCTCGGGCCCATGCGGCTCGACCGGCACGAATTGAAGAACGGCATCGGCGCGCCGATCCTCACCTATCCGCTGTTCGAGAACGCGCTGCGCGCGCGGCTCGGCCGCTCCAAGGCAGAGCATGTCGCCGAAATGTCCGAACTCTGGGCCGGGTTCAGCGCGGTCGCCGCAAACAACCCCTATGCGCAATTCCCCAAGGCGATGAGCGCCGACTATCTCGCCACGCCCTCGGACGGCAATTATCCGGTCGCCGACCCCTATCTCAAATGGCATGTCGCGCAGGATGCGGTGAACCAGGGCGCGGCCGTTATCCTGACGAGCGTGCGTGAGGCCGAAGCCATGGGCGTGCCGCGGGCCAAATGGGTGTTCCTGCACGGCAGCGGCGAGGCGATGGACAAGCCGGTCAGCCTGCGCACCGACCTGTCACGTTCACGCGCGATCGAGGTGTCGCTGAACGGCGCGCTCGAAAGCGCGGGCAAGACCCCTGCCGATATCGCGCATTACGATATCTATAGCTGCTTCCCGGTCGCGGTGCTGCTCGCCGCCGAGACGCTGGGCGTCGATTGGCGGACCACGCCGCTGACGCTCACCGGCGGGCTGCCTTTCTCGGGCGGGGCGGGCAACAACTATTCGATGCACGGCATCGCCGCGATGGTCGAGACGCTGCGCGCCGATCCCGGCAGCTTCGGTCTGGTGCTCGCCAATGGCGGCTTCCTGTCGAAGGAGGCGGTCGGCATCTACAGCACCGCAGCGCCCGAAAGCTGGTCGCCGGTCGATCATGCCCCGATGCAGGCCGAGATCGATGCGCAAGCCTCGCCCGAGCGGCTGGAGGAAGACGCCACCGGCACGATCGAGAGCTATACGATCGGCTATGCCAAGGGCGTGCCCGCGCGCGCGGTGGTCATTGCCCGGAACGACAAGGGCCGCATCGTCGCGCGGCCCGATGACGCCGACAAGGCGGGGCAGCTCGCCGCGCTGGCCGGTCCCGCGCGCGATCCGATCGGGCGGACGGTCATCATCCGGCACACGGACGGCGTCAACGCCTTCACGGTGGCGGCATGAGCCGCCCCGCCCGCCCCAGCCGCGCGCAGTTCCGCGCCTTCACGCAGATCAGCACGCGCTGGTCGGACAATGACATTTACGGCCATACCAACAATTCGGTCTATTATTTCTGGTTCGACACTGCGGTGAACGAATATCTGATCAAGGCAGGCGCGCTCGATATTCATGCCGGAAGCGTGATCGGCCTGGTGGTCGAAACCGGCTGCGCCTATTTCGCGCCTACCGCCTTTCCCGACCTGATCCATGCCGGGGTGCGCGTCGATCATATCGGCACCAGCTCGGTGCGCTATGCGGTCGGGCTGTTCGCGAACGACGAGGATGCCGCCGCCGCAGCGGGGCATTTCACCCATGTCTATGTCGATCGCGTAACGCGCCGCCCGGTGCCTCTGCCCGATGCCCTGCGCACCGCGCTGGAGGCGATCCGGGCCTGAAGATTAGCCGACGAACGCGCGCTCGAGCACATAGGTGCCCGGCTTGGACTGCGCACCTTCCTCGAATCCGAGCGATTCGAGCAGCGCGCCGGTTTCCTTGATCATCGCCATGCTGCCGCACAGCATCACGCGGTCGGTGGCGGGATCGAGCGGATAGTCGCCCGATTCGATGCGCGTGGTGATGCGGCGGTTCTCGTCGACCCAGGTCGGGCATTTGGTGACCGAGCAATCATAGACCAGTTGCTTCGCCGCTTCCTCGGCGACCAGCGGATCGTCCTTGAGCTTGCTCTCCAGAATGTCGCGATAGGCGAGGTCCTGGATCTGGCGCACGGTGTGCTGCACGGTGATCTGCTCGAACCGCTCATAGGCTTCGGGATCGCGGATGATCGACATCCAGGGCGCAAGCCCCGTGCCGGTACCGATCAGGTGCAGCCGCTTGCCGGGCAGCAGTGCATCGAGCGTCAACGTGCCGGTGGGCTTGCCGCCGAGCAGGATCTCGTCGCCGGGCTGGATCTTGTAGAGGCGGCTGGTCAGCGGACCATCGGGCACGATGATGCTGAGGAACTCGAGCGATTCGTCCCACATCGGCGAGGCGACCGAATAGGCGCGCAGCAGCGGCTTGCCATCGACCATCAGCCCCAGCATCACGAACTGGCCGCTGACGAACCGGAAAGATGACGGCCGCTCGACGGTGAAGGAGAACAGCCCTTCGTTCCAATGGTGCGTGGTCAAAACCTTGGCGGGTGTGAAAGCCATAAAGGGTCCGATGAATCTGGAGGATCAAAGCGCGCCGACTAGCAGCATCTGCGCGCTAGTGTGAGGAAGGATAATTTTCCAGCGGAAAAATCTGGCTTGGGTGACTGGCGCGCCCTGCAGGAGTCGAACCTGCGGCCTCAAGATTAGAAGTCTCGTGCTCTATCCAGCTGAGCTAAGGGCGCGCGCATCGGAAGCGGCGGAAAGCCATGGTTTTCGGGTAGGCGCGGGGATGGCGGGTGTCAACGGAAACGGAACACAGCGGCAACGATTGGCA
>CAXRCQ010000068.1:0-8889 GCA_964228845.1 Blastomonas sp. | reverse complement strand
AGGCGAGGCGCACCATATCGCCCCGCCGATCCGCTTTGCTTCAGAGCCGGAATGGGTGCCGCAAGAGGCCCCGGAGCTGGGGGCATGAGCGAGCACGCCTCTCAAATCCTCCCCCTCCGGGGGAGGTGGATCGCCGCAGGCGAGACGGAGGGGTGTCCACGCCTACGAGGAGGTAACACCCATCCACCATTCGCTTCGCGAACGGTCCCCCTCCCCTTGCAGGGGAGGATTTTCCAGCCGTCAGCCCTCGACGTCGATATGCATCGAATAGGCGAAGCGGTCGCCGGGATGGTGGCTGACCGACAGCTCGAACAGCCGCCCGTTCTGGTCGTGATAGCAGCGCAGGATGCGCAGGCATGCCGACCGGCGCGGGATGTCGAGCGCGGCGGCGACCTCGGCACTCGCGGGAACCGCCTGGATGTCCTGCGTGACCTTGGACATGGAGAGCCTGGCTGCGTTGCTGATGAACTGGAACAGCGTATTGCTGCCGGGATTGATCTGCTGGTCGGCGGCATCGGCAGGCGGCAGGATCTCGGCCACGGCCGGGGCGAGATCGGCGATCACCTAGGCCTCGGTCAGCGCGATCGGCTGGCCATCGCTGACCTGACGCCGCACCCCGCGAAAGCGGAACCACTTGTCGCTGACCGGCATCGCGATCTGCACCGCAATCGCCCTGGGCAGCGCCTGCAGGCCGAGATGATCATAGGCAATGCGGGTATCGCGCGCATATTGCAGGATCTCGCCGACATTCGACAGCGGCTGGTGCAGCGCGCCACCGCGCGCCGCCGCCGGTTGCACGACGGTGCCCGATCCACGCCTGCGCGCAATCAGCCCCTCGACCTGCAGACGGCGCAACGCCTCGCGCACGGTGAAGCGGCTGACGCCATATTCGGCGCACAGCGCGCTTTCGGTGGGGAAGCTTGCGCTGCCCGCCAGCTCGCCCGAAAGGATGCGCGCGCGCAGTTCGTCGGCAAGCTGCTGGTAGCGCGGCTTGTCGCCCGATTTGTCTGGTGCCTTGTCGATCAGGGTATCACTGGCCTCTGCGCGGCGGTTCAACGCGTGCTCCTGCTCCATCGTCGCTCTGCGGATGCCATCGCATGACCACCGCGAGCCTCATCCAGCGGCTTAGCGCACATTTGGCCCGTTCGCCAAATGAAAGCGACCGCGCACGGGCGCGGCTGCATCTGCTCGACTGGCTCGCCTGTGTCGCGGGCGCGCGCCAGGCACCGGTCGCCGCCGTTGCGCGCATGGCCGAGCCCGACATGCTGACCCGCGCCGCCTTGCTCGGCAATGTGCTCGAGATGGACGATGTCCACCGCGCCGCACTGCTCCACCCCGGCCCGGTGATCTGGCCTGCTGCGCTGTCGGCGGCGCGGCAGGAGAAATGCGGCATGGACGTTCTGCTCGACGGCGCGGTCCGCGGCTATGAGGCGATGATCGCGGTCGGTGCGACCTTCGACGCGCACCATTATGCGCATTTCCACCCGACTTCGACCGCAGGCGGCTTTGGCGGCGCGGCGGCAGCGGCCTCGATCTTCGCACTTGATGAAACGGCAACCGGCTGGGCGCTGGGCAATGCCGCTTCGACCACCGGCGGGCTGTGGCGGATGCGGCACGAGGACGTGATGACCAAGGCGATGCACGCTGCGCGCGCTGCGCTGGAAGGGCTGTGGCTCGCGCGACTGGCGCGCCAGGGTTTTACCGGGCCGGTCCAGGCGCTCGAGGGCGAACAGGGTCTCTATGCCGCGATGGTGCGCGAACCCAAGCCGATGGATCTGGGCGACACATGGCTGATCCATGCCGTCAGCTTCAAGCCTTGGGCCGCATGCCGCCATGCGCATCCCGCGATCGACGGCGCGCTGGAACTGCGCGCGGCGGGGACGCTCAACCTGCCGGTGACGGTCGAGACCTATGCCGACGCGCTCAAATTCTGCGACCGGCCGCACCCGGTCACCGATCTCGACGCCAAATTCTCGATCCAGCATGCCGTTGCGGCCATTGCCGATGGCCGGAATGCCATGCCCGAGGACTTCACTGCCGACGCGATTGCAGCGCTCGCCGACCTGCGCGCGCAGGTGACGGTGCGCGAGGCGACAGAGTTCAGCGACGCCTATCCGGCGCATTTCGGCGCTCGGGTCAGCAGCGGCGACGCGGTGGTCACGCTGTGCGACACGCTCGGCGATCCCGAACGCCCCGCTGGCCCCGGCATGCTGCGCGCCAAGCTCGACAGCCTGGTGCGCTGGGGCGGTCTCAAGCCCGTGGAAGCCGATCGCGCTGCAGAGATCGCGCTTCATGGCTCGAGCATCGGCCCCTTGCTCGCCCTGCTTGAGGACTGGCTCGCATGAGCCTGGCGCGCAACCTTGGAGCTCTGGACCGCACCGATCAACGCGCACCAGATGCGCGACGGTTTGACGTTCATTGGATTTACCTTTCTGACCCATATCCGTTTGTCCCGCGCAGAGTCGAGCGCAGGTCCCTCGACTTCGTTCGGGACAAACGGGGACAAGTGATGGACCCGGCATGACCTTCCCCAGCTATTTCGAAGCCTTTGACGCGAAACAGATGCTCGCCGACTATCCGGTCGGCGATGCGTTCACGCAGCGTTACACCGGCATGAGCCGCGACGAGCTTTTCGCGATCCAGGACCGGCAGTTCCGCAGCCTGATGCTGCGCGCCTGGCAGATCCCGTTCTATCAACGGCTGTGGGGCAATGCCGGGATCGAGCCGGGCGACATCCGGGGCCTGGCCGACATCACCAAGCTTCCGGTGTACGACAAGTCCGACCTGATGGCCTCGATTGCCGATCATCCGCCGCTGGGAGACTTTGCCGGGATCGACCTCGGCGATCCTTCGCGGGCCCCTTCGATCTTCCACACCACCTCGGGCACCACCGGCAGACCCCAGGCGCTGATCTTCGGGCCCAAGGGACGCGAGATCACCAACCTGCTGGTCGGGCGCATGTACCGCTGGCAGGGATTGCAGCCGAGCGATGTCATCCAGTCGGTCTATGGCCACGGTATGATCAATGGCGGACATTATATCCGCGAGGCCGTCACCCATTATACCAACTCGCTGTTCCTCTCCGCCGGGACGGGAATCGAGACGCGATCGCTGAACCAGGTCAATCTGATGGCCGATTTCGGCGTCACCGTGCTGGTCGGGTTCGTCGACTATATCCGCAAGCTCGCCGACACGGCGGTCGCCGAGAAGCTGCTCGACCGGATCAATATCCGCATGATCGTCGGCCATCTCGGCACCGAGGACCGCGCCTCGGTCGAGGCGGCCTGGGGCGGGGCCAAGGCGTTCGACTGGTATGGCGTGGGCGATACCGGATCGATTGCGGGCGAAGGGCCCGAGCGCGACGGCCTCTATGTCTGGGAGGACGCGCAATATCTGGAGCTGCTCGATATCGACAACGGCCAGCCGGTCGCACCAGGCGAAACCGGCGACATGGTGGTCACCTGCCTGTTCAAGGACGATGTCGCCCCCTGCATCCGCTTCAACACGCACGACATCACGCACGAGCTGACCGGCACCAACGCCACCGGCATGGCGTTCAAGCGGATCGCGGGATTCAAGGGGCGCAGCGACAACATGGTCAAGCTGCGCGCCATCAACGTCTTCCCGCATGCGATCGGCGCGCTGATCGAGAACCGTGCCGACCTGACCGGCGAATTCGTCTGCCGCGTGGCGCGCGACCCCGCCAGCCAGCGCGACGACATGATCGTGACGCTCGAGAGCCGGGGCGGCTCCGACACGGGCGAGCTCGCCGAACTGCTCCGTCGCGGCCTCGGCGTCGAGGTGCAGGTCGATCTGGTGGAGCCCGGCGGCACCGCGGCGCTGACCCAGATCGAAGTGCGGCAGAAGCCGATCCGGCTGATCGACGAGCGGGGATTGTGAGGGGGGTGGTTCGCCAAATCCTCCTCTGCAAGGGGAGGTGGCAGCGCGCAGCGCTGACGGAGGGGTGTCACCCTTTCGTTAGCGCGGACACCCTTCCACCATTCGCTGCGCGAACGGTCCCACTCCCCTTGCAGGGGAGGATGTGACAATGCCCGACCCCTTCAACGCCTTTGTCGAACGGGCGCCCGATGCACCCGCAACCGACGGCCCGCTCACCGGCGTCACCATCGGCGTGAAGGCCAATATCGCGGTCCGGGGCCTGCACTGGACCGCCGGGATGGCGCTGTTCCGCGACCGAATCGCCAGCGAGGACGCTGAGGTCGTGGCCCGACTACGCGCGGCAGGCGCCAGCATCACCGGCATCGTCAACATGGAAGAGGCCGCGCTCGGGGCGAAGACCGACAATCCCTGGTTCGGGCCGACGCACAATCCGCACCGGATGGGCTACACCCCCGGCGGCTCGTCGGGGGGAAGCGGCGCGGCGGTGGCGGCAGGGCTGTGCGACGCCGCGCTCGGAACCGACACCATGGGCTCGGTCCGTATTCCGGCGGCCTATTGCGGGGTCTATGGCTTCAAGCCTGTGCAGGCCCGGGTGAGCCAGCATGGGCTGGAACTGGCCGAACCCGATTTCGATGCCATCGGCCCGCTCGCCCGCTCGCTCGACATGCTGGAGCGCGTGGCGCGGGCGATGTCCGATCTTGGCGAGGAGATCGGCGATTCTGGCTGGGCAACGCTCGCTGATCTCGGCGGAGTCGCCTGCGAGCCTGCGGTGCTCGAAGCATTTGGCCGGGCGCGCGCCGCTTGCGGGAAAGTCGCCGAGATCGCCCTGCCCCACCCGCTCTCGCGCGTGCGCTATGCCGGGTTCATAAAGACCGTCCGCTTCATGGCGGCGCATTTTGCCGATGCCGATCCTGCGCTGCTCTCCGATCACCTGCGCAGGCTGATCGCCTATGGCCCGCGCCGCAGCGAGGCCGACTGGGCCGAGGACCAGCGCGTCCTCGCTGAGACCGCCGATAGGCTGCGCGATGCGATCGTCCGCCATGGCACGCTGCTTCTGCCCACCGCACCGCAAACCGCCTTTCCGCACGCTCAAGCCGCGCCTGCCAATCAGGCCGATTTCACCTGCCTCGCCAATATCGCGGGTCTGCCCGCGCTCAGCCTGCCCGCCGGACAGGACAATGACCGCCTGCCGGTCGGTGTGCAGCTTGTCGGCCTGCCGGGTCATGAGGCCGATATGTTCGCCCGGGCACGGGTGCTCGACCAGGCGCTGAACGCCTATCGTCCGCCCGCCGCTCAACCGGAAGGAGTGTCCCCATGAAGATCATCGTTCTGTTCAACCTCAAGCCCGGCGTCTCGATCAGCGAATACGAAGAATGGGCGCGAACCCGCGACATACCCGGCGTCAACGCGCTGTCGTCGGTGACCAGCTTCACCGTGCACAAGGCGACGGGCCTGTTCGGATCGGACGCGGCCGCGCCCTATCAATATATCGAGATCATCGACATTGCGGCCATGGACCCGTTCGTGGCCGAGATCAGCACCCCCGAATTCCAGGCGATGGCTGCGCCATTCCAGGATTATGCCGATGCACCGCAATTCATCCTGACCGAGGACCTGTGATGCGCCGGTTCGAGGGAAAAACCATCGTCGTCACGGGCTCTGGCAAGCACAAGGGGCTGGGCCAGGCGATATTGCAGCGCTTTGCCGATGAGGGCGCGAACTGCGTCCTCTCCGATCTCGCGATCGATGGCGAAGCCGAAGAGGTCGCCGAAGAGCTGCGCTCGCGCGGCGCCCAGGTCGCCAGCATCGCCTGCAATGTCGCGAAGGTGGACGATTGCCGTGCACTGGTCGAAGGCGCGGTCGCAGCGTTCGGATCGGTCGATATCTTCGTCAACAATGCCGGTATCGGTTTCATGATGAAGCCGCTGCTCGATGTCGACCCGGCGGACTGGGACCAGGTGCTCGCGGTCAACCTTTCGGGCGCGTTCTATTGCACCCAGGCCGCGGGCAGGGCGATGATCGCAGGCAAGCGCGGCGGGCGGATCATCAACATCGCCAGCCAGGCGGCGAAGTCCGGCTTTCCGCACCTGCCCGCTTATGTCAGCTCCAAGCACGGCATGGTCGGCCTCACGCGCGCGAGCGCGGTCGAACTCGGCGCGCATGGCATCACGGTCAACGCGGTCTGCCCCAATCATGTCACGACGGGCCTGGGCGCGCAGCAGAACGAGTATTTCTCCAAGCTGCTCGGTTTTGCCAGCGTCGAGGCGTACATTGCCAACATGAAGGCCAAGAACCCGATGGGACGGCCCGGCCTCGCCAGCGACACCGCATCCGCCTGCGCCTGGCTGGCGAGCGAGGATGCCTGCTATGTCACCGGCGAGGCGCTCAACGTGAGCGGCGGCGAGGAGATGCATTGATTACCCCTCCTCTCCCCTTGCGGGAGAGGAGTTTGGAAGGACAAGCGATGATCGAAGAACGGATCGACTGGCCGGATGGCGCGAAGCTGGCGCTCAGCGTCGTGGTCAATGTCGAGGAAGGCAGCGAGATGACGATCGCGCGCGGCGACAGGGGCATGGAGCCGGTCGACGAGCTGGGCGTGTTCGTCAAGTCCGCCATTCGCAACTATGGCAACGAGAGCAATTATCTCTACGGCATCAAGGCGGGCGCGCCGCGCGTGGTCAAGCTGCTCAAGCGCTACGACATCATGGCGAGCTGGACCGTCGCGGCGATGGCGCTGGAGAACCATCCCGAGATTGCGCAGGCCATTGTCGAGCTGGGACACGAGCCGGTCAGCCATGGCTGGCGCTGGGTGCACCAGTTCAAGATGGACGAGGCGGCCGAGCGCGAGTTCATCCAGAAGGCGGTCGATTCGATCCAGAAGACCACCGGCACCCGCCCCTATGGCTGGCTGTCGCGCTATCTGCACACCGACAACACCCGGCGTTTGCTGAGCGAGGCGGGGTTCGAATACCATATGGACGATTATTCGGGCGATGTTCCGTTCTGGGATCGCGATACCGTGAAGTCCAAGCCGATGGTGATCATGCCCTATCAGCTCGACACCAACGACATGAAGATGTGGACCGACCCCGCGATGACGCCGAACCAGTGGCTCGACTATGCGGTGCGCTGCTTCGACCAGCTCTATGCCGAAGGCGAGGAGGGCAACCCCAAGATGATGTCGCTCGGCCTGCATCTGCGCATCATCGGCCGACCGGGCCGCATCTGGGCGCTGGAGGAATTCTTCCGCCATGTGCGCAGCAAGAGCGATGTTTGGGTGACGACGCGGCGCGCGATCGCGCAGCATTTCGCTGATACGGTGTCGGCGTGAGCCTCTCCCTCACCCTTGATCGCAAAATCGCGCACCTGGTCATCGACCGGCCCGACAAGCGCAACGCGTTCACGCAGGCGATGTGGGAGGCGCTGCCCGAACTGATCGAGCGAGCGATGCTCAACCCCGATAGCCGCGTGATGATCCTGCGCGCTGGCACCCCCGGCGCGTTCAGCGCAGGCGCAGATATCGCGGAATTCGGTGCGGGAGCTCAGGACCCCGATTGGCGCATCCGCAACCAGGCGGCGATCCGCCGTGCGATGGAGACGCTGGCGCGCGCGCCCAAGCCGGTGATCGCGCAGATCGAGGGCGATTGCATCGGTGGCGGATGCGGCCTGTCGCTTGCCTGCGACTTCCGCATCGCGACCCCGTCGGCGCGCTTCGGCATCACGCCCGCCAAGCTCGGCCTCGTCTATTCGCTGCACGACACCAAGCTGCTGGTCGATCTGGTGGGGCCAGCGGCAGCCAAGCGCATCCTGTTCACCGCACAGCTTGTCGATGCCGCAGAGGCGCATCGCATCGGCTTGGTCGATGAGCTTGCTGACAACGCAGCCGCCGCAGCCCTAGCGCTGGCCGCGCAGATCGCCAGCGTCTCGCCGCACAGCGTGCGCGCCAGCAAGGCGATGATCGGCCGCATCCTGCACGGCCAGGCCGAGGACGATGCCGAAACCCTCGCCCAGTTTGCCGATGCGTTCGACGGTTCCGATTTCAGGGAAGGGGTCGCCGCGTTTCTCGGCAAGCGCCCGGCCAGGTTCTGATCGAAGCGAGGATGCCGTGATGCGAATCGGGATGATCGGAACGGTGGCTGATCCACTGCAGCGCGACGGACCTGCGCCCGAGCTGGCCGCGCTTTTCCCCGACGCGCGCTTGCACGCCTTTCCCTCGCACGTGCCGGTCTTTCCCCATACCGCGCTCGAACAGGCGATGCAGGCGCTGGGCCATGCCGAAGCGGCATTGCGCGCTGCCGAATCGGGGTGCGATGCCGTGTTGATCGACAGCGTTGGCGATTACGGGCTCGCCGCGATGCGCGCGATGCTGCCGATTCCCGCGATCGGCGCTGGCGAGGCCGGGCTGGCCGAGGCGGTGGCAGGGGGTCGCAGCTTCGGCATCGTATCGGTCTGGCCCGAATCGATGAACTTCATCCTGTACGAGCGGCTCCAGGCCTGCGGCGTGCTGCATCTGTGCTGCGGTCTGGCAAATGTCGGCAGCGAGGAGGATGCCGCCGCGCTCGCCGGGCCGGACGGATATCTGGCGCAGGTCCGCGAAGGCCGCGCATCGATCCTGGCGCGGGTGCAAGCCGCCATCGCGACGCTGGCCGCCAGGGGGGCCGAGGCGGTGATGCTGGGCTGTACCTGCATGTCGCCAATGGCCGAACGCATCGCAGAGGCATCCCCCGTCTCGGTGATCAATCCGCTCGCCGCCGGCGTGCGCGCGGCGCTGGCCGCCCCGCCTGTCGCGCGGCCCCCGCAGTTACGCGAAGGCCGCCCTGCCCTGCTGCGCGCGATGGTCGATGCCGTGGCGGGCGGGATGGCCGAGGACTGCCCGGTGTGCATCGCGTGAACCGCTCAATCGCTCAGGGCAGCAGCAGCGTCGATCCGCTCGTCGCGCGCGATTCCAGGTCGCGATGCGAGATCGGAAGAGCACACGTCTGAACTCCA
>CAXRCQ010000067.1:0-2192 GCA_964228845.1 Blastomonas sp. | reverse complement strand
ATGTCATTGTCGTTGAGGATCACGACCAGCCGGTTGCCCGCGCGCGCGGCATTGTTAATCGCCTCATAGGCCATGCCCGCGCTCATCGCACCGTCGCCGATCACCGCGATCGCCTTGCCCGGCGCACCGCTCATCTGGTTGGCGGTGGCTAAGCCCAAAGCCGCCGAGATCGAGGTCGAGCTGTGCGCCGCGCCGAAAGGATCATATTCGCTTTCGCTGCGCTTGGTGAAGCCCGACAGGCCGCCGCCTGTGCGCAGCGTGCGAATGCGGTCGCGCCGTCCGGTCAGGATCTTGTGCGGATAGCATTGATGGCCGACGTCCCAGATCAGCCGGTCATTGGGCGTATCGAACACATAATGGATCGCGGTGGTCAGTTCGACCACCCCCAGGCCGGCGCCCAGATGCCCGCCGGTAACCGAAACCGCCGAGATCACTTCCTGGCGCAGTTCGTCTGCCAACTGGCGCAATTGGGTGGCCTTAAGTTGACGCAAATCTGCCGGGGTCTTGACGGTGTCCAGCAATGGCGTTTCGGGCAGATTGGTCATTGAATTCCCTTTCAACCGCGAATCCTAGACCCATTTTTGGGCTCTGTCGAATGATCGACCCGGATAACGGTCTTGAGTGTAAAGTTTTTTGGACAGTTCCGCAAATGCGGAATTTCAGTCACATGAAGCGCAGCGGCCGCGCACCTCTATCACCGGGCGTATATCGACATAGCCCGCCGCTTCCGCCGTCTTGCGAACACTGCGCGACAGCCCATCGTCATCGATATGCGTCGCGTTTCCGCAGATATCGCACACCAGGAAGATGCAGTCATGCACGCATCCGGGGTGCGAATTGGCGATATAGGCGTTGATGCTCTCCACCCTGCGCGCCAGATTCGTGCGCACGAACAGGTCGAGAATGCGATAGACGGAGTTGGGTGCCACCCGCTTGCCGCGCTTGCGGCTGACGGAATCGGCAATGTCATAGGCCGATGCGGGCTTTTCGATCTCTGCGAGAGCATGAAAGATCGACTCGCGCATGTCGGTCCATTGCTCGCCCGCTGCTTCCAGCGAGCGCCGCGCCGCGACGGCAAGGTCTTCGCCTTCGTGCTCGTGATGCCTGTGACCATGATCTATGACGGTGGACATGCTGCTTATCTACGCATGACCCCCAAAGGTTGCAATGCCCCCAAGCAATCAGCCGCGCACCGGCTTGGCGATGTACAGCGCGGGAAATGCCCGTTTGAGATTGCTCACCTTCACCGCATCCCAGCGCACGATATACGGGTGCGTCGGATTCTTGAACATGAAGTCCTGGTGATAGGTTTCGGCAGGATAAAAGGCCTTGTATGGCTCGACCTTGGTGACGATCGGCTTTTTCCACGCCCCCGCCTTGTCGAGCTCGGCAATATAGGCGCGCGCCACCTGCGCCTGTGCCTTGCTGGTCGGGATCAGCGCGGTGCGATACTGCTTGCCGCTGTCCGGCCCCTGGCGGTTGAGCGTCGTGGGATCGGCGACGACCGAGAAGAAGACCTGCAGCAACTGGCCATAGCTGACCTGCGCCGGATCATAGACGACGCGCACCGCCTCGGCATGGCGCGTCGCGCCGCTCGACACCTCGTCATAGCTCGCATTGGCCTTGCCATCGCCATGATAGCCGGAGACGGCGCTCTTCACGCCCTTGATATGGCTGAACACGCCCTCGACGCCCCAGAAGCAGCCACCGGCAAAGACTGCCACGGCCTGCTTGCCGGATTCGGCGGCTTTCAGCTTGGGCGCCGGGATGATCTTCGCCTCTTCCGCCGCCATGGCAGCGGGCTCGATCACCATCAAGGCAGCACCGAACAGGCCGATACCGGCCATCGCGGGGAGCAAGCGAGAAGACAGCTTCATTTCAGGACCGGGCTTTCGATCGCGGGGGTAGCGGCTTCGGCCATGCCATCTTCGGGCACCAGCACGAACATGGCAATGGCACCGATGGCAAAACCGCCCAGGAAGTTGCGGAACAGGTCCGATGCGAAAATCTTGGTCATGGTTCGTCTCGTATCATTGTCCGCAAGCCCCTGGTTTCGGGGGAAAGGCCTGCGGGGTTACATCGGAGGGACCATCTGGTGCCCCCGACGGGCGAATCAAGCAGCACCTGCGACAAGTTCTGCTTGGGGTGCCCGCAATGTGCCTTAATCGGCTGTATCCGCTGTGAACCACGGC
>CAXRCQ010000066.1:0-2406 GCA_964228845.1 Blastomonas sp. | reverse complement strand
TTCGCAGACCCGGGCGGTTGTCCAGCGCGCCATGACCGAAATCCGCCAGGGCGAACAACTTGCCGACCAACTGGCCCGTATCGGCGACAGCACGTTCGACCAGTAAGCGGCCCGCCTAATCCGCGATGCGGACGGCCTCGCCATTTTCGAGCCGGTGCGTGCAGCCCAGCGCGCCCGGTTCGCAGGCTTCGCCCAGCGCCGCGACCGTGCGCCAGCCGATGGCGCGCAGGCGCTCGGCATGGGCAGCGTCATGTCCCAGCGGCAGGAACAGCGTGTCACGCTTTTCCTCGCGCGCCGCGAGGACATCGCTCAGGCCGTCGGGATAAAGCGAAAAGCCGATGGCCGGCTCGTCCAGGCCAAGGATGCGATAGGAACCGCCCCGGCCCAAGGCCCCCGAAACCCCTTCGGAATAGATCGTGAAGCCGAACCACGACTGGTATTCAAAACCATGCCGCTCGCTGGGATCCAGCGTGAGCCGGGCCTTGCCCGCCAGGCGCGCAGCAAGTTCGCGCAGCGCGGCAATCCGCGAAGCCAGCGCACCGCCCGCGTCAATCGCTGCCAGTCGCTCGATTGCCGTGTCGAACGGGCCGATCGCCGTCAGCAGCGGCAGATAGGCTTCGCCCCCGGCATCGACCAGACCGCCTGCATCCTTGGCATCCAGCTCGCGCCGGACCGCTTCGATCCTGTCCGCTTCCAGCGGCAAGGCCTTGGCGGCAAGTGTGTCGACCAGATCAGGGAGGGTGAAATCCACCGACAGCCCGGTTGCGCCCGCAGCCGTCAGCGCTTCGATAGCTGCGGCGACGATTTCGCCCGCAGCGGCGACGCTGTCGCTGCCGATCAGTTCGGCACCGAGCTGGAGCCGTTCGCGGGTCGGATCGAGCCCGTCGCCCTTGATGGTCACCGCTTGGCCGGCATAGCACAGCCGCAGCGGCCGCGCCTGATCGGCCAGCGCTGTCGCGGCAATCCGGCCGACCTGCACGGTGATGTCGCTGCGCAGCGCGAGCGTGCGCAGCGAAGCCGGGTCGACAAAGCGGAACATGCGCCGCGGCTGCACCCCGGCCATGCGGCTGGCCATCGACTTTTCAAACTCGATGCTGGGCGGCTGGACGCGGTCGTAGCCGTGAGAATCGAGCACGTCGATCACGGCGCGGGTCACCCGCGCGGCGGCCGCCGCCGCAGCAGGCAGCCGGTCTTGCAGGCCTTCGGGCAACAGGTCGCGGTCGTTGTCTTGCATCGTCTGCCTATCAATCAGCCGTCATCCCGGCGAAAGCCGGGATCGCTGGCCGTCGGGCTTCGTGCCTAGCGGCAAGCGGTCCCGGGTCAAGCCCGGGACGACGCCATATCAGAACGCCAGAGCCATCGCGCGCTTGACGCCCGGCAGCTTGCGGACCTGTTCGATCAGGCCGGCATTGACCGGGCTGTCGACGCTCAGCAGCAGCACGGCTTCCCCGCCCGCCTCGCGGCGGCCCAGGTTGAACGTGCCGATGTTGATCGAATTTTCGCCCAGCAGCGTGCCGACGCGGCCGATGAAGCCCGGCGCATCCTCGTTGACGATATACATCATGTGGCCAGCCAGTTCGGCTTCGACCTTGATGCCGAACAGTTCGACCAGGCGCGGTTCGCTGTTCGAGAACAGGGTTCCGGCGACCGAACGCTCACCTGCATCGGTCTTGACCGAAACGCGGATCAGGGTGTGGTAGTCACCGGCCTTCTCGGTCTTGACCTCGCGCACTTCCATGCCGCGTTCCTTGGCCAGGAACGGTGCATTGACCATGTTCACCGTGTCCGACTGGACGCGCAGGAACCCGGCGAGAACGGCGGCGACGATCGGCTTGATGTTCAGTTCGGCCGCTGCGCCTTCGGCATGGATCGAGATGCGCGGGATCGCGCCGGTGGTCAGCTGGCCGACCATCGAGCCAAGCTGTTCTGCCAGAGCCATGTAGGGCTTCAGCTTCGGCGCTTCTTCCGCCGACAGGCTGGGCACGTTGAGCGCATTGGTGACGCCGCCGTTGACCAGATAGTCAGCCATCTGTTCGGCCACCTGCAGCGCCACGTTGACCTGGGCTTCGTTGGTCGAAGCGCCCAGATGCGGGGTGCAGATGAAGTTCGGCGTGCCGACCAGCGGCGATTCCTTGGCCGGTTCGGTCTGGAACACGTCGAGCGCGGCCCCGGCGACATGGCCGGAATCCATCGCTTCCTTCAGCGCCGCTTCGTCGATCAGGCCGCCGCGCGCGCAGTTGATGATCCGCACGCCCTTCTTGGTCTTGGCCAGGTTTTCCTTCGACAGGATGTTGCGGGTCTGGTCGGTCAGCGGGGTGTGCAGCGTGATGAAGTCTGCCTTGGCCAGCAGCGTGTCGAGATCGGCCTTTTCCACGCCCATTTCCACCGCGCGTTCCGGGGTCAGGA
>CAXRCQ010000065.1:0-9288 GCA_964228845.1 Blastomonas sp. | reverse complement strand
TCACACCCATGGCATTGATGACCTGCGCGCGCTCTATCACCGGACCCGCCAGCCCGTTGCCGGCTTTGCCAAAGACTATACGCTACAGAGCCTTGTCAGCCGTTTCGACTATGTCTTCGAAGGCGGTGACGGATATCCTGCCACCGTCCCGGCAACCGCGCTCGACGACGAGCAGACGATCTGCGGCCTGACCGTTAGAACGGTCGATCAGCCGCACGGATCGGTTCTGTCGACCGGGCTGCGTTTCGACCGCCACGATCTGTCGATCGTCTATGCCACCGATTTCAGCCATGTCACCGACGAGATGGTCGCGCTCTATACCGGCTGCGATCTGCTGATTACCGATTGCCTGCGGCACGAGAAGCACCCCACGCATGCCAGCCTGCCGATGGCGCTCGATCTGGCCGAACGTTGCGGCGCGCGGCATACGGTGCTGACGCATATGGACAAGACGCTCGACTATGCAGCCTTGTGCCTCGAGCTGCCCGACGGCGTCGAACCCGGCTATGATGGCTTGGTCGTTGATCTGGCGCGGTTAGCGGCATGACCGAGAGCGATACCGCCAGCCTGATCTATGGCCTCATGCTTCTCGTGCTGGTCGGCAGCGCGCTGGTCTCGCGTGCCTTGCCGATCGGCCAGACCCTCAAGATGGCGCTGGGATGGGTCGGCATTTTTGCACTGATCTTTCTGCTGGTCAGCTTTCGCCCCGAAATGAAGCTGATCTGGCAGCGTATCACCGGCGAACTTGGCCTTGCCAGTGCGCCAGCCATCTCGGGCGAGCCGATGACCTTGCGCCAGAGCGAGGACGGCCATTTCTGGGTCAGGGCAGAGGTCAACGGGCATACGGTCCGCTTCCTGATCGACAGCGGCGCGACCTTCACCGCCTTGTCCGCGAAGGCCGCGCGCGATGCCGGCGTCGAATCCGGCGGTTTTGGTTTCAGAACGGTGATCGAAACCGCCAATGGCGCCGTGGAGGCCGAACGCGGCGAGATTGCGGATCTCAGGGTCGGTTCGCTTGCCATGCGTAATCACAAGGTGGTGATCGCCGATGCATTTGGCGATACCAATGTGCTCGGCATGAACTTTCTGTCCGAGCTGGAAAGCTGGCGTGTCGAGGGGGGCAGCATGATATTGGTGCCGCGCGAGCCTAGCCGCTGACCACAATTTATTTAACATAATATATATTATCGGACTTGCAGATATGAGCGACCAGACCGTTCCGTCCACCACACCCTCCGACGCATCGGTCCCGCTCGATCGGCTGGTGGCGATCATGGCGCGGCTGCGCGACAAGGATCATGGTTGTCCCTGGGATATCGAGCAGACATTCGAGACCATCGCGCCATACACGATCGAGGAAGCCTATGAGGTCGCCGATGCCATCGCGCGCGACGACATGACGGCGCTCAAGGACGAGCTTGGCGATCTGCTGCTTCAGGTGGTCTTCCACAGCCGCATGGCCGAGGAAGCCGGGCATTTCTCGGTTGACGACGTGATCTCTTCGATCAGCGACAAGATGGTGCGGCGGCACCCGCATATCTTTGCAGACCAGTCGGTCGAGAGCTGGGACTGGGAAGCGATCAAGGCCGAGGAGCGGAGCAGCGGTGGTGCGGACAGCGCGATGGATGGCGTTGCACTGGCGCTGCCGGCGCTGATGCGCGCGCAGAAGCTGCAGAAACGCGCTGCGCGCACAGGTTTCGACTGGCCTGACGTTATGGGTGCTATCGAGAAAATCGGCGAGGAAGTCGAGGAACTGCTCGACGCAGAAACCGAAGCGGAGCGTGCCGAAGAGGCGGGCGACCTGCTGTTCGCCGCAGTCAATGCCGTCCGCCATATGGGGGTCAGCGCCGAAGATGCTCTGCGCGCCGCCAATGCCAAGTTCGAGCGCCGCTTCCGTGCCATGGAAGCGATCGGTGGCACCGGATTTTCCGAACTCTCGCTCGATGACAAGGAAGCTTTGTGGCAACGCGCCAAGCGGGACGAAGGCAAGCTATAGCGCCTGGAACCTGCCCCAGTCCTTGTCCGACAGGCGTACCGAAAGCGCCATATCATCCCCCTGCTCGCGACTGTTGAGCACCTCGCCATGCTGATGCAGCCAGGCGATGCGCTGACCGTCGTGTCGCGGCAGCGTGACGTCATGCACGCGGTGGCCGATCACCAGCGCATGTGACGCAGCGCGGAGCAATTCGGGAACCCCTTCCCCGGTCAAGGCCGACATGGGACAGACTTTCCGGTCGCGCGGCGCGGTGGCGACGAGGCGTTCGCGGGTTTCCTCGTCCAGGCTGTCCCACTTGTTCCAGGCCTCGATCAGCGGGACGGCAAGCCCCTCGCCCGCCAGCACCGGGTCGAGCTCGAGCCCCAGATCGGCCAGGATCGTCTCGACCGATTGGGCCTGCATGTCCGCCTCGGGATGCGACATGTCGCGGACATGGATGATGAGATCGGCCGACAGCACCTCTTCGAGCGTCGCCCGAAAGGCGGCGACCAGCTCGGTCGGCAGGTCCGAAACAAAACCCACCGTGTCGGACAGGATGACCTTCTCGACCCCATCGAGCCTGATGGCACGCATTGTCGGGTCAAGTGTGGCGAAGAGAAGGTCTTCGGCCATCACCCCCGCGTTGGTCAGCCGGTTGAACAGGGTCGATTTGCCCGCGTTGGTATAGCCTACCAGCGCGATCACTGGCCAGGGCGCCTTTTGCCGCCGTTCGCGGTGCAATCCGCGCGTGCGCTTGACTTGCTCGAGCTCGCGCCGAAGCTTCGCCATGCGGTCGCGGATCATCCGCCGGTCGGCCTCGATCTGCGTCTCGCAGGGACCACCCAAGAAGCCGAAGCCGCCGCGCTGGCGCTCGAGATGGGTCCAGCTGCGCACCAGCCTCCCCGCCTGATACTCGAGATGCGCCAGTTCGACCTGCACCCGCCACTCCGCCGTCGCCGCACGCTCACCGAAGATCTCGAGGATGAGACCGGTCCTGTCGATGACCTTGACCTTGAGCCGCTCTTCCAGAGTGCGCTGCTGGATGGCCGACAGGCTGCCATCGACGATTAGCAGTTCGGCCTTTTCGTCTTCCAGGCTATTCGCGATGATCTCGACCTGGCCGCCACCGAACAGGGTCGCCGGACGGGCGGTACGGATGCGAAAGGCATGCGCAGCGCAAATGTGGATTCCGATCGCGAGCGCCAGCCCGCGCGCTTCTTCCAGACGCGCGTCGGCATCCACCGAGCCCCGTCGTCCGAGGTCAGGATAGGCAATGACGGCGCGCGCGCCACGCGCGAATTCAAGAGTTTGCGGGTCGTTCAAGCGTCAATCTATCCTTGTCCGCCCCCGCAAGCACATCACTCAATCGTCGTCACCTTCGGCATCGCCCCAGTCACCGGTCAGATCAACGGGTGCATTGGGCTGCACGGTCGAAACCGCATGCTTGTAGGCGAGCTGCGCCATGCCCTCGCGCTCGAGCAGCATGCAGAACAGATCATAGGCCGCGACCTTGCCCTGCAGCATCACGCCGTTGATCAGGAACATCGTCACCGGCACGCCGGTTTCCTGCACGGTGCGCAGGAAGACTTCCTGCAGGTTGCGGTTCTTCGGGCTCTTGGCACCCATAAGCCCGGCAAACATGCCAAGGTCGATAGGCTGCGCTGGCATGACCGTCGAAATGGCATGCTTGTACACCAGCTGAGACTGGCCGTCGCGGCGAAGCATGACGGAAAAATTGTCGAACCAGGTCACGATGCCCTGCAGCTTGACACCCTTGACCAGGAACATGGTCACGGGAATTTTCGATTTTCTCAGGGAGTTGAGGAAAACATCCTGAATGTTCTGAGCCTTTTCGGTCATTGTTGACCCCCGGTCTTGGTGGCGACGTTGCACCACGGTTCATGAAAAGCCGGTGCGACACATCCCGCCCCGGCTGCGCTTGGAGGACGCAGGCCTATACATAGTGCGAATGCTGCACTGCGCCAATGGCAAGATGCAGCTTAATTGCGGTTAATCGCGTGACGGTCAGCGATCGTGCAGGCCGAGCAGCTTGAGCTTGCGGTGCAGCGCCGACCGCTCCATCCCGATGAACTCCGCCGTCTTGGAGATGTTGCCCGAGAACCGTCGGATCTGGATCTTCAGATATTCGCGCTCGAAGCTTTCGCGCGCTTCGCGCAGCGGCACGCCCATCAGGCTGGAAATCCCCGCTGCACGCCCGCCATCGCCCTGCACCAGTTCGGGCGGCAGCATGTCGATATCGATCTGGCTGAGCCGCCCGCGCGGGGCGAGGATGATGGTGCGCTCGATGACATTGCGGAGCTGGCGCACATTGCCCGGCCAGTTGTAACTCTGCAGTGCCGCCATCGCTTCGCTGCTTGTCTCGGGCGGAGTGATGCCATGCTCGCTGGCAAAGCGCGCGACATAATGCTCGACCAGGGCCGGAATGTCGTCGCGGCGGTCGGTCAGTGCCGGGATCTCCACCGGCACGACGTTCAGCCGATAGAACAGGTCCTCGCGGAAGCGTCCTTCGGCGATCTCGTTTTCTAGGTTGCGCGAGGTCGCGGAGACAAAGCGGACATCGACCCTGATCGGTCGCGTCGATCCGACGCGCGAGAAGCTCTGATCGGTGAGCACGCGCAGGATCTTGGCCTGGGTCGACTCGGGCATATCGGCGACCTCGTCGAGGAACAGCGTGCCGCCATGCGCGCGCTCCAGCAGGCCGGGCGTGGCGGCCCGTCCCTGATCTTCCTCGCCGAACAATTCCTGTTCGAACCGGTCTGGCGTCATGCGCGCCGAATTGACGGTGATGACCGGTCCGGAGGACCGTCCGCTCCAGCTGTGCAACAGCCGCGCCGCGACCTCCTTTCCGACGCCTGCGGGGCCGGTGATCAGCAATCGGCTGCCGCTGTTCGCGACCCGCTTGAGCGTGGCGCGCACCGCATTGATCGCGCTCGAATTGCCGGTCAACTCGTCCGAAATGCCCAGCTTTTCGCGCAGCTGCGCATTTTCCCGGCGCAGTCGCGCCGTCTCGGTCCCGCGCGCGACCATATGGATCAGCCGCTCGGCCTCGAATGGCTTCTCGATGAAATCCATCGCCCCGCGAGAGATGGCAGAGACAGCGGTATCGATATTGCCATGGCCGGAAAAGATAATCACCGGCAGGTCCGCGTCGCGCGCCTTGATCTCGTCAAGCAGCTCAAGCCCGTCCAGCTTGCTGCCCTTCAGCCAGACGTCGAGCAGCACGAGCGAAGGCCGACGCTCGTCGATAGCCGCGAGCGCGTCGTCGCTGCCGCCGGCAGTACGACAGGAATAGCCCTCGTCCTCCAGCACGCCGGAGACAAGCTCGCGGATGTCGCGTTCATCATCTACGATCAGAACTTCCAAAGGCATGGCTTAATTGCTTTCCTCATCCTGAGCTGCCTCGCTCAATTCGTTTCTCGGGCGGGCCGGTCGCGCGGTGATCGCGGCCAGCTTCTCTGATCCGTGTCGCAGCGCATCAGACCCCTTGTCTTGCATTGCGCCCGCATGCAGCAGCACCGTGTCCATCCTGATGATCACCCGGGTGCCCCCGTCGTCATTGGCTTCAAAGGCCAGATCGCCATAATGCTCCTCGACGATCTTCTTGACGATGGCGAGGCCCAGGCCGGTCCCCTTCTCGCGGGTTGTCATATAGGGTTCGACAATGCGATCCCTATCGGCGGGCAGGCCGATGCCGTTATCGTCAAGCGTGAGTACCAGATACGGTTCCTGGCGAGAGACGGTTGCCGTGACGGCACCCTGGTAATGCTCGTCGCCCTGTTGGCGTGCCTCGATCGCCTCGACCGCGTTCTTGAGGATGTTGGTCACCGCCTGACCAATCTGACGACGATCGCAGAACAGGTCGCTGCCTTCGTGCGCGCCGCGGGCGGCAAATCGGATCGAAGGGTGCGCAACTTCCTGCAGGAAGATGGCCTGGCGCACGAGATCGAAGAAATTCTCTTCGCGGAACACCGGCTTGGGCATGCGCGCGAACGAGGAGAATTCATCGACCATGTTGCGCAGGTCGCCGACCTGCCGGACGATGGTATCGGTCAGCTGGCCAAAGGTCGCGTCGTCCTCGCTCACCTTGCTCGCATAGCGCCGCTTCAGACGTTCGGCGGCAAGCTGGATCGGGGTAAGCGGGTTCTTGATCTCGTGCGCAATCCTCCGCGCGACGTCCGACCAGGCCGCCTGACGCTGATCGACCAGCTGCTGCGTTATGTCCTCGAAGGTAATGACGATGCCGTGCGGCTCGCGCACCACGCGCACCGCGAGGGTCAGCAAGTCACTGCCACGCGAATACTGGATGACCGCCTTTTCGGTCCCCTCGCCCACCAGGCGCGCGAAGGGCGGCGCGATACTGGACAGCGTACAGCCAAGACACCGCGCCACATCGACCTGCAGAAGGCGTTGTGCGGTGCTGTTCATCAACCGCAGCACGCCCATCGGATCGACCGAGATCACGCCGGCGCTGACCGATTCAAGAACGGCTTCGGTAAAGGCGCGGCGGTCATCGAGCTGGCTGTTGGCACGGATCAGCGCGGAGGTCTGCTCGGCCAGGCGGCTCGCCATGCGGTTGAACGCCCGTCCGAGCACGCCGACCTCGTCGGTGCGGTTGGCAGTATCCACCCGGATCGCGAAATTGCCGGTGCTGATATCGCGCGCAGCCCCTGCCATGTCGGTGAGCGGCCGCACCATGCGATCGGCGAATTTCAGCGCCGCCCAGAGCGCGACCGCCACGAGCAGCAGCGACACGACAAACAGGGCAATGTTGAAGCGAACCTGCAGGTTTTGCGATCGGGAAAACAACGCCTTGTAGTCGCTCAGCACAGTTTGCGCCCGCTCCCACTGGCTGAGCGCGAGCTGGTTGGACGCACGGGCGACGTAAAGATAGATCTTGGCCTGCCGGTCGATCGGCGTCACCACCTCGATCCGGTCGGATTCTGCAGAAACCACGGCGGTTTCGCCCTTGTCGAGCTGCTGGATGATGGCGGGGCTCACCCTGTCCGACGAGGTGCGGTTGTCGGGGTCAACAATGGCTGCGGTGCGCAGCACGCCGTCCTTGCCGACTTCGACGATCGCGGACTCGTTCATCTTGCGCCCTGCGACCTGAAAGACATAGGCCTCGGCAAATTCGGGGCTGTCGATCCGCGCCTGCTCGAGATACTGCCGCAAGTCGCTGGCCATGGCGACGGTCTCTGCCGAGACGTCGCGCCGCCCCTCTTCATAATAGCCGCGAGCCAGGTCGTTGGCATTTTCCAGCATCGTGCGGGCACGGTCGGAAAACCAGAATTCCACGCCATATTGGAACAGCAGCGAGGTGATGACGACCACCAGCAGCATCGGGATGGACGAGATCAGGGAGAACAGCGCGACGAAGCGGACATGGAGTTGGCCAGTGCCCTGCTCTCCGCTTGCATTGGCACGGCTGATCGCGACGCGACGCCCGATCAGTGCCAGAAGCGCCATGGCCGGAACCAGATTGGCAACCAGCAGGGTCGCGGTGATGGGTGCGGGCACCATCGCCTGGCGTCCCTGGTAGCTGCCGACCAGCCACCAGGACAGCACGACCATGCCGATAACCAGCGCAACGCAGATAGCTTCAAGCGCCGGGAACAGACTGCCACGGCGCAGCATCAGCGCAAATCGACGGGAGACCCGGCTTTTCTTGGAAGGAGGCGTTGCGGAAGACGCGGGCATAGTGTTCAGTTTACAACAGTTGCGTTGCACGAATACAAGAGCTTTTGTCCCGCCTGACGAAGACTATCGCATTTGGCCAACGTTTCAACGCAGCTCGCTGCTGGCCAGACCGTGCTCGACCAGTTTCTTCCGCAGGGTATTGCGATTGATGCCCAGCATGGTGGCAGCCTTGACCTGGTTTCCCTCGCATTTGCGCATGATCGTGCGCAGCAGCGGTATCTCGAAGGCTGCCAAGGCCTTGTCATAGACTGCGCCGCTTTCGGGCCGTTCAGTCAGCAGAAAACGTGTGACGGCCTGCTCGAAGTCGCTCTCCTCGCGCCGTGTCTCGGTGCCACCCAGGGCGGGCTCGTCGAAAATGCTGACCAGCGCATCGGCAGTGATAAGATCATCGCGGCTCATGATCACCGCACGAAAGACGAGGTTGCGCAGTTCGCGCACATTGCCGCGCCAGTTGCGCCGCTGCATCGCGGCGATGGCGCTGTCGTCGAAACTCCGCCTCGGCAGTCCCTCCTGCACCGCCAGCGCGAGAAAATGATCCACCAGCGCGGGAATATCGCTCAGCCGGTCACGCAGCGGTGGAAGGTCGATCGGCACGACGTTGATGCGGTAATAGAGATCCTCGCGGAACAGTCCGGCCTCGATCAGCGGGCCGAAGGGCTTGTTCGTGGCGGCAACGAAACGCACGTCGAGCTCGATCTCCCTGTGCCCGCCGATGCGGGTGATCCGTCCGGTCTGCAGCGTGCGCAGCAGCCGCGTCTGCGCCTGCATGGGCATGTCGCCTATCTCGTCGAGGAACAGCGTGCCGCCATGCGCCTGTTCGAACTTGCCGATCGACTGCGCGACCGCGCCGGTAAACGCGCCTTTCTCGTGCCCGAACAGTTCGGATTCGATCAGTTCGGCGGGGATCGCGGCCATGTTCACCGCGACGAACGGACCCTGCTTGCGATGGCCAAGCTGGTGGATCGCCTCGGCAACGAGCTCCTTTCCGGTGCCCGATTCGCCCAGGATCAGCACCGACAGATCATTGCGCAGCACGCGCGTGATCATGCGGTACACGTTCTGCATCGGCGCGCTGCGGCCCACCAGCGGCAGCCCGCTATCGGCCGGATCGGCATCGGCATTGCCCGATATATCGCCGCTTCGCGCAATCGCCTGCAGGACCGCGCGGATCAGTTCGTCGAGATCGAACGGCTTGGGAAAATACTCATAGGCGCCCGCCTCGCTCGCGCGCACGGCGGTATCGAGCGTATTCTGCGCCGACAGCACGATCACGGGCGTATCGGGCTGATGTTCGATGACGCTGCCCAGGGTGGCGATGCCATCGCCATCTTCGAGCATGACATCGGTCAGGATCGCAGCGTACCGCTTGTTTGCAATCAGCGCATTGCGGCGCGTGATCGACGTGCAGTGATCGACACTGCATCCCTCGGCCTCGAGCGCGGCCATAACGACCTGGCTGATCGCGCGGTCGTCCTCTACCAGAAGAACCGATTTGGCCATGACGATCAGCCCTCCTGAGATGCCAATGGCAGGAACAGACGAAAATGCGTGAGCCCCGCTGCGGCATCCCGGTCATGGACGATCCGCCCGTTCAT
>CAXRCQ010000064.1:0-7331 GCA_964228845.1 Blastomonas sp. | reverse complement strand
GCGCCGACCAGCAAGTGCAGCCGCACCGGCAGCTTCATCCGCATGATCAGCTGCGCCAATGCCAGCGCGTGCGCCGCGCCGCCCATGTCCTTCTTCATCAGCAGCATGCCCGACGCGGGCTTGATGTCGAGCCCGCCGCTGTCGAAGCATACGCCCTTGCCGACGATCGCCACGCGCGGATGATCGTCGCGGCCCCAGTGCAGCTCGATGAGGCGCGGGGCATGGCTGCGCGCGGCCGCACGGCCGACCGCGTGGATCATCGGATAATGCGTTTCGAGCGCATCGCCGCGTGTCACGTCGAGAAGCCCGCCATAGGTGCGCGCGAGCGTCGCGGCGGCGTCTTCCAGCGCAGCAGGTCCCATGTCTTCGGCGGGGGTATTGACCAAGTCGCGCACCCAGGCGGTGGCTTCTGCCTCGGCCAGCGCCGTCTCGCGCCGCGCAGGATCGTTGGTCAGCAGCACGCGCGGGCCCTGGGGGTTATCCTCCGGCTTTCGGTAGGCGGTGAGTCGGTGCTGTGCGAGCGCCCAGCCGATCAGCGCATCGCCGGGGCGCGCATCGCCCACCAGTCTGTAAGTGCCCGCTGCCAGCACCTCGGCCACCTTGGCGAGGCACCACGGGCGCAGATTTGCGGCATCGGCGACGCCGAGCACCACAGCCCAGTCTTCGGCAGAATCGCCCGGAACCACCACCACTTCATGAGCGCGCGCCGTGAAACGCATGGCGGCCAGATGATGGCGCACGCGCGGCGGGGCGGCGTTCAGCCATTCGGCCAAACCTGCCTTGTCGACAAGGTGGATGCTGCGCGCGGGCTGGCCAAGGTCCGGCTGGACGAGGGAGGACAAATCAATCATTGTCGGCTCTTACAGCAATATGACGCGCAACTGCGAGAGAGAATCATGATCGTCCGGAATCCTGCCCGTCTGGCGCTGACTGCGCTGGCAAGCCTGATGCTGCCCGCGATGGCGGCGTGCGGCCAGAACGCACCCGAACCGCGCGACGCCCGGCCGGCCAAGTCAGACCAGACCGCTGCCAAGCCGGTTTCGTTCGAACGCGAGACCGAAAAGTTCAGCTATACCCATTCCTATCCCGCCGAAGCCGCTGCGATCCCGGCGCTGGCCAGGTTGCTCGAGGAAGAACGCGTTCAGGGTCTGGCGGAGCTGGAAAGCCAGGCGGCAGAGGCAGAGAAGGATGCCAAGGCCAACGACTATCCCTATAATCCACACATGCTGGGGATGAGCTGGTCGACTACCGGCAATACGGAACCGGTGCTCGCCATGCTGGGCGAGATCAGCAGCTATTCGGGCGGCGCGCACGGCAATACCGGTTACGAGGCGCTGCTATGGGACAAGAAGGCGGGCAAGCGGGTGACGCTGGAAGCGCTGTTCACCGACATGACTGCCGCGCTCGAGCCCATGCGCAAGCGCTATTGTGACGGCCTGAATGCCGAGCGGATGGAGCGGCGCGGCGAATATATGTCGGACGATCCGGAGGACATGTTCAATGTCTGTCCGCCGTTCAGCGATCTGGTGATCATCCCTTCGGCCGTGGGCGAGGACGGGTTCGACCGCATGATGTTCGTTGCCGCACCCTATGTCGCGGGCCCCTATGCCGAGGGCGTGTACGAGGTCAGCGTCCCAGTGACCCGGCAGACGCTCGCCAGCATCAAGCCAGAATACCGGCAAGCGTTCAGCGCCGCGGAATAACGATCATTCCGCCGCGATCGCGGTGGGCGCCTCGACACCCGCTTCGGCCTTGCGGAAGGCAAGCACGCCGTCGTCCACCGCCTCCTCGCGCAGCACCTTGCGGTCGAACAGATAATCCTGGTTGAGCCGCCAGGGCATGCGGTCGCCCTGCTTGGGCAGGATGTCGAGCGCGCGCTGGACGTAACCCGACGAGAAATCGAAGATCTGCTCCTCGTTGACCGGACCGTCGCTGCCCAGCACGGGCACGGCAATCTCGCTGCCGGTGGTCTGCATATGATTGAGCTGGCGGCAGACGAAATCGGCGACGATGTCGACCTTGAGCGTCCAAGAGGCGTTCAGATAGCCGAACACGATCGCCATGTTCGGCACGTCGCTGAACATGCAGCCCTTGTAGTAGAAATGCTGCGTGAAATCGACCGGCTGGCCGTCGACCGTGAAATCGACCTTGCCCGCCATCGCGAGCTTGAGACCGGTAGCGGTGACGATCACGTCCGCGTCCAGATGCCGCCCCGACTTGAGCTGGATGCCGGTAGGGGTGAAGCGGTCGATATGGTCGGTGACGATATCCGCCTTGCCGTCGCGGATCGCCTTGAACATGTCGCCATCGGGTACCAGGCACAAGCGCTGCTCCCAGGGGCCGTAGGGCGGCTGGAAATCGGGTTCGTGCATCTTGCTGCCCATGATCTTGCGGATGCGCTTAAGCAGATAGTCGCCGACCTTCTTGGGGTTTTCGCGCGCGCGCTTGAACGAGATCTGCTGCATCCGCACGTTCTTGAAGCGGATGAAGCGATAAGCCCATTCGTCGGGCATGATCGCACGCAGGCTGTTTGCCAGCCAGTCCTTGGCCGGACGGCTCCAGTACCAAGTCGGCGTGCGCTGGAGCATCGTGACGTGTTTCGCCTTGTCGGTCATCGAAGGCACGATGGTGACGGCGGTCGCACCCGATCCGATCACGACGACGCGCTTGCCCGCATAATCGAAGCCCTTGGGCCAGAACTGCGGATGGATGATCTGCCCGCCAAAGCTCTCACGCCCGGCAAATTCGGGGTCATAGCCCTGATCGTAATCATAATAGCCGGTGCCCATGAACAGATAGCTGCAGGTGAGGTGCTGCACGCCCTCACCTTCCACCTCTGCGGCGATCGTCCAGCGCGCCTCGCTGCTTGACCAGCTCGCCGAGAGCACCTTGTGGCCCAGCCGTATATGGTCGCTGAGCCCGCGCTCGTCCTTGATGCGCTTCAGGTAGCTCAGGATCGACGGGCCATCGGCAATCGCCTTCTGCTCGCGCCAGGGCTCGAACTCGAAGCCAAGCGTATGCATGTCGCTGTCCGAACGGATGCCGGGATATTGAAACAGGTTCCAGGTGCCGCCAATATCGCTGCGCCGCTCGAGAATCGCGAAGCTCCGGCCCGGGCATTTTTCCTTGAGATGCACCGCCATGCCGATGCCGGAAATTCCGGCACCGATGATCAGCACATCAACATGCGACGCGGCTTTGAGGTCGGACGGCTTTTCATGCTTCATGGCGGGACTCTCCAGTCGCGAGGCCGCTGTTGCGGCTCCCGGACGGGAAAGGTTGCTTACATCGTTGTGAATTGCAACCCATATCGGACCGCACCGGCCATATTTTGCGCTCAGGCGAGGCGCCAGGCCCCGTCGATCCGCGCGATTTTGCCTTCCTGGCCACCCTCGCGCAGTGCCTCGGGCAGCAGCGCCTCCGGCAGATCCTGATAGGCGACCGGACGCAGGAAACGATCGATCGCCAGCGTGCCGACCGAGGTGGTGCGCCCGTCCGAGGTCGCGGGATAGGGCCCGCCATGGTTGATGGCATGACCCACCTCGACTCCGGTCGGCCAGCCATTGGCGAGGATGCGCCCGACCTTGCGTTCGAGCACCGGCAGCAGCGCGCGAGCGTCGGCGGTATCGGCCTCGTCCATGTGCAGCGTCGCGGTGAGCTGCCCCTCGAGCCCGCGCAGCACTGCGAGCAGTTCCTCCCGGTCGGAGCAGCGCACGACGATCGAGGAGGTGCCGAAGACCTCGTGCTGCAATTCCGCCTTGGCGAGCCAGTCCTTCGCCGCGACGCTGAACAATGCGGTGCGGCCTTCGTGCGGCCCGGTCGGGTGGACGCCGCGCGCGATCGTCTGCACCTCGGGCGTGGCGGCGAGCGCGGCGCTGCCCTTTTCATAGGCCGAGTGAATTCCGGCGGTGAGCATGGTCTGCGGCGCCTGCGCCTCGACCAGTGCGCCAGCCTCGGCGAGGAACGCGTCGAGCTCGGCACTCTCCAGCGCCAGCACCAGACCGGGATTGGTGCAGAACTGGCCAGAGCCCAGGGTAAGCGATCCGACATAGCCCGCCGCCAGCGCCTTGCCCCGGCTCCCAAGCGCATGCGGCAGCAGGATGACCGGGTTGATCGCCGACATTTCGGCATAGACGGGAATCGGCTGAGGGCGAGCCGCGGCGATCTTCATCAGCGCCTCGCCGCCGCTGCGCGATCCGGTAAAGCCCACCGCCTGGATGCGCGGATCGGCGACCAGAGCCGCGCCGATGGCATTGCCGGTGCCGGTGACCAGGCTGAACACGCCGGTGGGCATGCCGGTCGAGACTGCCGCGCGGGTGATCGCGCCCGCAACAAGCTCGGCCGTTCCGGGATGCGCCGGGTGGCCCTTGACCACGACCGGGCAACCGGCGGCCAGGGCCGAGGCGGTGTCGCCGCCTGCGGTCGAAAAGGCGAGCGGGAAGTTGGATGCGCCGAACACAGCGACCGGGCCAAGCGGGATCATGCGCAGGCGCAGGTCGGGCTTGGGCGGAGTGCGCGCCGGGTCGGCATGGTCGATGCGCAGCTTGAGCCACTGGCCGTCGCGCACTTCGCCTGCGAACAGGCGCAGCTGGCCGCAGGTACGCCCGCGCTCGCCGGTGATCCGCGCCAGCGGCAGGCCCGATTCGGCGCAGGCGCGGCTCAGCAGCGCATCGCCCAGCGCCTCGATCTCGCCGGCAATGGCTTCCAAGAACGTTGCGCGCTGCTCCAGCGGCAGCTCGGCATAGGCGATCGCGGCATTCTCCGCAGCGGCACAGGCATCGGCAATGTCCTGCTCAGTTGCGCTGAAAAAACCGATATCCTCGATGCTCGCGCCCTTGGCGGGGTCATAGGCATGGAACACCTCGCCATGCCCGCGCCGCTCGCCTGCGATGAAAAACTGGCCTGTAAGTGTCACTGCGTAAGGTCTTCCTGTTCGATGGTCATGTATCCGGGTGGCAGTCCCCGCTCGGCCTTGGACCTGGCCACCATCGCGCGGATATCCGCACGGAGCGCCTTGCCCTCGTAGAAAATGCCGTCCTTCACCGTCCAGGCGATGCCGCCGACGCGCTGCGCCTTGCCTGTCGCATCGTCGAGCTTCAGCGTGCCTGTGGCGAACAGCAGCTTGAGGTTGGCGACCGGGTTGCCCTTGACGATGACGAGATCGGCCTTCTTGCCCGGCTCGATCGTGCCGATATCGGCTTCATGGCCGAGCAGCCGCGCGCCCTGCTGCGTCGCGGCGTTGATCACCTCGAGCGGGCTGAACCCGGCCTCGCGCAGCAGCTCCATCTCCTGGATATAGCCGAAGCCATAGGTATTGTAGATATAGCCCGCGTCCGACCCGACCGTCACGCGTCCGCCGCGATTCTTGTATTCGTTGACGAAGGTCATCCACAGCCGGAAATTCTCCTTCCAGTCCATCTCGCGCTCGGTGGTCCAGTTGAACCAGTAGCTGCCGTGATTGATCCGGCTGGGGCGATACCAGTCCCACAAGGCGGGCATGGTATAGTCGTTGTGCCAGATCGCGCGGTTCATCCGCATCAGGTCGCGGCTGGCGAGATAGGCGGTGAAGGTCGGGTCGATGGTGAAGCCGCGCTCGATCAGCGTGTCCATCACCTCGTTCCAGCGCTCGGTGCCGGGCTTCGCCGCCTGTTTCCACAGCCGGCCTGCCTCACCGAAGCGCATCTGCTCGTCGGTATTGACGAAATCGCCGGGCCAGTCCTGCAGCTTGCGGTCGGTGAACATGGCCTCGGGCAGCCCGTACCAATGCTCCATCGATTCGAGGCCCGCCTCGCTGGTGCGCAGCACATTGGCATAGGCGACCACGCCCTGGGCATGGTGCATCGTCGAATGCATGCCCAGCTTCTTCGTCTCGTCGATCGCGGCGAGCAGAGCCGCCTCGCTGCCGCCGATGAACTTGATACCATCCGCGCCGCGCCGCTTCGCATCGCGGATCGCCGCGCGCCCCTGTTCGGCGGTACGGATCGGCAGGCCGATCTGCTGGAACATCGGATAGACATCGAGCCGGGGGCCGGTGATCTCGTTGCGCGCCAGTCGGTTCTTGATCGCCACCTGCTGCTCGATCGACATTTCGGAAGATCCGACATTGCGCGCGGTGGTGATGCCATGCGCCAGCCAGAGCTTGAGCACATAGTCGGACGGGACGCCCTGCCCGTCGCTCAGCGTGTGCAGATGGACATGCGCGTCGACAAAACCGGGCAGCACATAATGGCCGGTCAGGTCATATTCCTTGTCGCCACGCGGGGGCCTGCGCGCCTCCTCGATTGCGCCGGGCGCGCCGATGCTGGCGATCTGCACGATCCGGTCGTTCTCGATGACGATATCGACCGGGCCCTGTGCGGGCGCGCCGGTGCCGTCGACATAGATCGCGTTGCGCAGCACGGTGCGCGGCCACGGCCCCTCGCCCAGCGTCCGCGCGGGGATGGGATCGGCAACCTCGCGCTTCTCAGCCTGGCCGAGCGATTGCGCCGAAACGCTGCCCGCCAGCGCGAGCGCCGACAGGCTTGCCAGCAAAATCCGACCGAACCGCATATCCATTCCCCTGTTGCGGGCCTTGCCCGGCCCGTTCCGATTACGCCCCTGCGGCCTGATCCTGCAGCGCCTGGCTGCGCGAGCGGCTGTAGAGGAAATAGAAGGCGAGGCCCGCGACGTTCCACAGCGCAAAGCGCACCAGGGTCTGCGACGGCAGACTGGCGAGCAGATAGAGGCAGCCGAGAATTGCCAGCGTACCCACGAGATAGGGCTGCGGGCACCTGAACACGCGCTTGAGTTCGGGCGCGCGCTTGCGCAGCACCATCAGGCAGCCGCCCACCGCGATGAACGCGAGCAGCGTCCCCGCATTGGCGAGCTCGGCAATCTCGTCGAGCCGGAAGAAGCCTGCGACGGCGGCGACGAACACCCCGGTAATCCCGGTCACCAGCACCGGCGCCCCCGTTTTCGGCGAAACGCGCGACAGCACCGGCGGCAGCAGGCCGTCGCGCGCCATCACGAAGAAGATGCGGCTCTGCCCGTACATCATCACCAGGATCACCGAAGGCAGAGCCACCAGCGCCGCGAGAGCGACAAGATAGGAGGCGGTCGGATGGCCGAGCGTGCGCAGCACCAGCGCCAGCGGCTCGGGCGAATTGCCCAGCGTGAGATCAGACATGGCACCGACCGCGGACAGCGCGACGGCCATGTAGATCAGCGTGCACACTGCCATCGACCCGACAATGCCGATAGTGAGGTCGCGCCCCGGATTGCGCGCCTCCTCGGCCGAGGTCGCCACCGCATCGAAGCCGTAAAAGGCGAAGAACACGATCGCGGCGGCGGCC
>CAXRCQ010000063.1:0-4546 GCA_964228845.1 Blastomonas sp. | reverse complement strand
GCTTTTGGCTGAACCACGAGCCAGGCTTGCAAATGGGCCGATCCTGACTACGATTGTTAAAACTGTTTTAAAAATGGAGAGGGCACCATGAAGCTTCAGGGTCGCGTCGCGATGATATCGGGCAGCAGCCCCAATATCGGCGGGGGAATTGCCGAGGCGCTTGCGGGCGCAGGTGCCACCATCGTTGCCGTCGATGTTTCCGCCGAAACCGCTCAGGCGTGTGCCCGCGCGATCATGGCCCGTGGCGGTCAGGCTCTGGGGCTGGCCTGTGATGTGACCGACGAAGCACAGACGGCGCGGGTGCTCGAACAGGCCGTGCAGGCCTTTGGCCATGTCGATATCCTCGTCAACAATGCCGCTCGTTTCAACAAGAAGGGGCTGCTGACCATGTCGCCGGACGAATGGCGCGGGCAGATAGCGGTCATGCTTGATGGCACCTTTCTCCTCTCGTCCGCCGTTGCCCGGCACATGGTCGGGCGAGGCGAGGGCGGAGTGATCATCAACATCATCTCGACGGCTGGTCATCAGGGAGAGCCCGGGAACATCGCGTACAGCACCGCAAAGGCCGGTCTGCTCAACTTCACCCGATCGGCGGCCATGGAACTGGCTGCGCATCGCATTCGGGTGGTCAGTCTCACGCCGACGGCAACCGATCCGGACGAAATGTTCGAACGCGCCCGGCGATGGGGGCTGAAGGCAGAGCCGCCGGCCAACCTGGAAGAACTGAAGGCACCGTTCCTCAAGCGTATCCCGCTGGGTGATCTGCCGCGACCGAGTGACTACGGCCAGGCCGCCGTATTTCTTGCCTCTGACGACGCCTCGATGATCACTGGAACCGATTTGCGGGTCGATGCCGGTGCGGTTGGCCGATACTGGGCCTGGGAACCCGGTGAGCCGGTAGGTTGAGCTTCGAGAAGGGGATGGGGATGATCATGAACAGCACCCAGGCTACAGGCACGCTCGGTCGGCTCGTCGGCCAGGCGATCACGCGATACCCGCATCGCGATTGCATGTCGGATGGCAATCATGCCTGGACCTATGAGCAGTTCGGCAGGGCCGTAACGGCCTGTGTCGCGCAATTGACAGCGCTGGGGCTCAAGCGCGGAGATGGCATCGCCGTGCTCTCCGGCAACCGGATCGAGGTGTTCGCGCTGCTCTGCGCCGCGAGCATGTCGGGCATACGGTACACGCCGTTGCACCCTCTTTCCGCCGAGCACGAGCACGCATTCGTGCTCGAGGACTGTGAAGCCAGTCTGCTGCTTTTCGATGCTCGCAAGTTCGGCGAAAGAAGCGCCCGCCTGCGCGAACGGGTGCCCTCGCTGCAACTGGTCCGCTCGATCGGCATCAGCGAAGGTGACGAACCGTTTCTGGCCGGAGATTATGCCGACCATGTTGCCCTTCCCGAACTTAGCTGCGCGGCGGATAGCGAGGACATCGCGTTCCTGACCTATACCGGTGGCACGACAGGACGGTCCAAAGGGGTGATGCTGTCGCATCGATCGCTCGTCACGATGTCGGCAATGATCGTCAGTGAATGGGAATGGCCACAGGTGCCCCGCTACGGGGTGGCGACTCCGGTTTCTCATGCCGGAGGGATCAATGTGTTCCCGATCCTGAGCCAGGGTGGCTATATCCGTGTCATGGACGGTTTCGATGCCGCGCAATTCTGCGCGATCGTCGAGGCGGAGCGGCTCAACTGCACGCTGCTGGTGCCGACGCTGATCGGCAATCTGATCGATGCCAAGGACGCCCGGGCCGGTCGCGACCTGTCTTCGCTCGAGCTGATCATCTACGGCGCAGCGCCGATATCTCCGGATCGCTTGCGCGAGGCGATGGACATTTTCGGCCCGGTTTTCCTGCAACTCTACGGGCAATCCGAATTTCCGCAATGCGTGTGCACGCTACGCAAGATCGACCATGACCTGGCGCATCCAAAACGGCTCGAATCCTGCGGCATGGTCAATCCGCTGACGGAATTGAGGCTGCTCGATGCCGAATTGAAAGAAGTGCCTGCCGGAGAAGTCGGTGAAATCTGTCTGCGCGGGCCCATGATGATGTCGGGTTACTGGCGTCAACCCGAACTGACCGAAGAAGTGATGCGCGGCGGATGGCTGCACACCGGCGACCTGGCCCGGCGCGATCCCGATGGCTACATCTATATCGTCGATCGCACCAAGGACATGATCATTTCCGGCGGCTTCAACATCTATCCGCGCGAAGTCGAGGATTCGCTGATGTCGCATCCGGCGGTGGCATTGGCGGCCGTCGTCGGCATTCCTGATCCCAAATGGGGTGAGGCAGTCGCAGCCTTTGTGACGCTACGGGAAGGAGCGACGGTCACCGAGCAGGAACTGGTCGCCGTCGTCAAGCAGCAGCGGGGAGGCCCCTGGGCACCAAAGCGCGTGACCTTTCTCGATCAGCTGCCGCTGACCGGCCTGGGCAAGATCGATCGCAAGGCGCTGCGCGCCCCGTTCTGGGAAGGGCGGACGCGCGCCGTATCCTGACGGTGCTGGCGACGGACCTGCGCCCCAGGACGTGGGACCGTCCTTTCGGCCCTATCGCCGGTCGAACCCCATCCAGAGCCGGGTCATGCCATATGCGACGAAATTGGGGGTGTAGACATAGCTGTCTTGCCCGCGCGAAAGCCGGAAATTGTCCAGCCGGTCGATCAACGCAGCAAAGGCGAGCCGCAGTTCGCCGCGTGCCAGCTGGTTGCCGATGCAGATGTGCGGGCCAAAACCGAACGCGAGGTGCGATTTCGCGTTGCTCCGGTTCAGGTCGAGCTGTGCCGGACATTCGAATTCGGCCGGATCGCGGTTGGCGGCGCCATAACGCACCTCGACCAGAGCGCCTTCGGGGATGGTGACACCGGCGATTTCGACGTCGCGCATGACGCGCCGAAACAGCGTCTGTACCGGCGACATGACCCTGAGCGTTTCTTCGACGAAATTGCGCATCAGACCCGGCTCGCTGCGCAGTCGACCAACGAGTTCGGGCTGATCGATCAGCAGCTTCATGCCAGCCGCCAGCGTCGTGGTCGTGGTTTCGTTGCCGGCCACGATCAGCTGGCGCATGATGCTCTGCAACTCGGACATGTCGAGACGCCGACCATCGACTTCAGCGTGGACGAGCCGGCTGAGCAGCTTGTCGTTCGGTTTTTCCCTCACTGTCTCGATCGCTGCCGCCAGATATTGCTGCATTTCCACGAGGGTGCGCGCGATCGCGATCTGGTCGTCAGCGCCAAGCGTAGGGTCCAGAAACCGGGTGACCGTGTCCGACCAGGTCTTGAACCGGTCCATATCGGCAGCGTCGGCGCCGAGCTGTTCTGCAATGACGGTCATCGGAAGCTTGATTGCAAATTCGGAAAGAAACTCGATTTCCGGCTTGTCGGCAAAGCCATCGATGAGACCATGGATGATCTGGTTGATCCGGGGTTCCAACGCGTCGATCCGCGACGGTGCGAAGGCCTTGTCGACCAGCTGCCGATAGGTGCGATGCTCTGGGGGATCCTGCGATTGCAATGTGTCGATCGGTCGCCAGCCATTCTCGTCGTAGATCTTGTTGACGGCGTCGAGGGCCGCATTGGGTCGCGATGCGCCGAGACCGTTCCGGCTGGAAAAGGTCTTGGTGTCCAGCAGTGTCTTGCGAACGTCTGCATAGCGCGTGAGCACGTAGTTGCCGGTCACGGGGTCCCGGTATACGGGGGCAGAAGCCCTGAGCTTGTCATATACTGGAAACGGACATTTCTGGATGTCCGGCGCGCTGAAGCTCGGCTCGGTGCTGATCGGGGTGGTGGCCTCGCATTGATCCACGGGCATGTGATCTTCTCCGTCAGTTCAGGAGCGCCAGCCCAGGCGATCCCTTTTCGCTATTTTTAAAGCGTAAGCTTTAAAATACAAGCGTCATTGCGCGGCCTCGTCCGATGAGCGGCATTTATCCGCCTGCTTGCCAGTGAAAATGCTGCTCTGCTGAGCCCGGACGCCGGGTCTGACAGAGATCTCCAATTCTCAAATTGAAAACGAATGCTTTAGTCGTTATGGCCTATGCCGAAGCGCGAGCCAAGCTGCTGCAGATTCAAGAAAACAAGAGGGGAGAAGGCTATGGCCCAACGCCAATCGGAATTGCTCGAAGGCGTGGTCGTCGTTGATGCCGCACAGGGCATGTGCACGACATTGATAGCAAAGGTTCTGGGCGATCTTGGCGCGACGGTGATCCGGCCCCCGATGGCAGAAGGCGATCCCTTCATCGACGTTTATCCGGCCATGCGCGCCTGGCGCGAAGGCTTCGAGACTCCCGAATCGGATACCCCACAGAACTGGCATGAGCTCGCCGCTCGTGCCGATGTGCTGATCCTGGGCGGTGAAGACTATCCCGGTTTGAAGCGAACCGGCGGCGCTGTCGAATTGTGCGCCCGCCATAGCCGGCTCATCGCCCTCGAGCTGACCGCCCTGCCGCAAGGAATGCCCGATCGCGCTTGTCACGCGCATGAGCTGCTGGTCCAGGCGCGCTCCGGTCTGGTGTGGGAATATTATTCGTCGCGTCCTGT
>CAXRCQ010000062.1:0-2517 GCA_964228845.1 Blastomonas sp. | reverse complement strand
TCGCGCTCGAAGGATCGGTGTTAGTCGCGGGCAGCCTGGTCAAATGGCTGCGCGACAGCATCGGCCTGCTCGGCGATGCCGCAGAGAGCGAGGCGCTGGCCCGATCGGTGCCGGATAGCGGCGGCGTCGTCGTGGTCCCTGCCCTGTCCGGGCTCGGCGCGCCCTATTGGCTGCCCGATGCACGCGGATCGATCAGCGGGCTGTCGTTCGCCACGACGCGCGCGCATATCGTCCGCGCCTCGCTCGAATCGGTCGCCAACGTGTTCCACGATCTCGGCCGCGCCTTTGCCGCCGATGGCGCGCCCTGGTCGGTGCTGCGTCTCGAGGGCGGCGTGAGCGCCCCTGACTGGCTCGCGCAGGATATCGCCGATGTGCTCGGCATCCCGTGCGACCGCCCTAGCGATGTCGAGACAACCGCACGCGGCGCCGCCATCCTCACTGCGATCGGTGCGGCGCATTAAGGCTCGCTGGACGAGGCACGTGCCATGGTCGCGCCGGTGCAGACTTTCGACCCGAAGATGGCCAGCGCTGCGCGCGACCAGCGCGTCAACCAATGGACCAAGGCGCTGGCCTGCTGATCGATCACACCTTGGCAGGCGCCAGTCTGGGGCTGAGTAGATGAACCACCAGCAGCGCCGCCAGATAGGCGCTGGCGCAGATCGCAAAGAGGATTTCATAGCTGCCGGTGCTGTCGAGGATATAGCCGGTGAACAGCGCCATCCCCATGCCGCCGAGCGCGCCGACGGTACCGCCGATGCCGACGACCGAGCCCACCGCGCCACGCGGGAAAACGTCTGACGGCAGGGTGTAGAGGTTTGCCGAGAAGGCCTGGTGCGCCGCCGTGGCCAGTCCGATGATCAGCACCGCGCCCCAGACGCTATCGATGCCCTGCGCGAACCAGATCGGTGTGACGGCGAGTGCGCAGACGAGCATCGTCGCCTTGCGTGCGAAATTGGGCGTCTTGCCCGCCTTGATCAGCCGCGAGGACATCCAGCCGCCGAAGATCGAACCGCCGTCGGAAATCAGATAGATCGCGGCAAGCGGCAGGCCGAAGGTCTTCAAATCCATGTCATAGCGCTCGAACAGATAGCCGGGCAGCCAGAACAGGAAGAACCACCAGATGGGGTCGATCAGGAACTTGCCCAGCGCATAGGCCCAGGTTTCACGCACGGTGAGCAGCCTGGCCCAGCCGATCTTCTCGACCGGGTCCGCAGGATCCTGCTGGATCCAGGCGAGTTCGGCTGCCGAGACGCTCTTGTGCTCGCTCGGGTGACGGTAGATGGCCCACCAGGCGACCAGCCAGACCAGGCCGAAAATGCCGGTAATGTAAAAGGCCTCGCGCCATCCGAACCACAGGACGAGCGCAGGCACGAGCAACGGCGTGATGATAGCGCCGACATTGGCCCCGGCGTTGAACAGCCCGATGGCGAAGGCGCGCTCGCGCTGCGGAAACCAGTCAGTCACCGCCTTGATGCCGGCGGGGAAATTGCCGCTCTCGCCGATGCCCAGACCGAAGCGCGCGGCGGCAAAGCTGGTGACTCCGCTCGCCAGACCATGCGCCATATGGCCGGCGGTCCAGATGACGATGGCAATGGCATAGCCCAGCCGAGCGCCGAGCACGTCGACCACGCGGCCAAAGCCGATATAGCCGATCGCATAGGCGACCTGAAACCAGAAGACGATCGCGGCAAAATCCGTTTCGGTCCAGCCGAACTCCGCGACCAGCGTCGGCTTGAGCACGCCGATCATCTGCCGGTCGATATAGTTGATCGCGGTGGCGGCAAACAGCAGCCCGACGATCACCCAGCGATAGCGCCCTGCCCTGCCCGCAGCGGCGTCGAGCGCCTGAGGCCGTGTCGCAGATGCGGCGGATTCAACCATGTTCAGCTCTCCCAAAGCAGCGCCCGGCTTTTGCCGATCCGCCTCAATTCTGTCCCGTCAGCGCGGCGTTGCGGCCACCACCCGGCACTGCACATCGCCATGCCCGACACATTCGGCGCGGAAGGTCTGGCCCACCGCTATCTCGTGCACGCCGGTAATTGCGCCGGTCGACACCCAAAGCCCGTTCGACACGTCGAAGCCGCGCTGGATCAGGTTCGCGAGCAGAAAACGCACCGCGCCATAGGGCCCGTCGAGCATGGTCGCCGCGGTTGCCTGGCCGACCTCGACCCCATTGACCTCGCTGCGCACCACGATCGCGCACAGGTCGGTCTCGCGCCAGCCGCTCAGTTCCGCACCGCGCACCAGCCCGGCATTGTTGCCGAAATCGGACACGGTGACGGCAGGCCCATCGAGATTGATCCGCGCATAAGGCGAACTGGCTATCTCGATGCCCAGGCGCACATCGTCGAGGATTGCGCGGGTGCCATCGTCATCGGTCGGCACCGGCCCCGAAAAGCCGGGCGCGACATGCAGCAGAATTTCAGCCTCGCCTGCCGCGAAACCGCCTTCAAAGACAGGCATCTCCGGCAACACGCCTGCAATCGCATCGACCACGTCATCCGCGAAGACCGGACC
>CAXRCQ010000061.1:0-7017 GCA_964228845.1 Blastomonas sp. | reverse complement strand
TCGTCGAGCTTTGGCGGCACCAGCAGCGGCAGCAGCACCTCGACCGGATCGAGCAGCAGCACCGGTTCGTCGAGCTCTTCCAGCTCCAGCTCTTCGTCGTCCTCTTCGTCCTCGTCGAGCACCTCTTCGGGCTCGAGCGGCGGTCCGCCGCCGCCCGATGGTGGCACCGACGTTCCGGCACCGCCCGCGATTCTGCTCTTCGGTGCAGGGGCCGTGGCGCTGGCAGCGCGTCGCCGCTTCGCCAAGCGCAAGGAAGACGCAAAGCGCAACGCGGCCTGATCGGCCCGGCAGCGACCGTCACCGCTGTCTGCCATCGACCGTTAACGGAAAGGGCGATCCCGTCGGGGTCGCCCTTTTTGCGTGAACGGGCGCACGATTGCGGATTGCATCGGGGCAGGCGGGCAGGGCATAGGCTGGCCCCATGCACGACATCAAATTCATCCGCGAAAACCCCGAAGCCTTTGACGCAGCGCTGGTCCGCAAGGGGCAGCAGCCCGTGGCGGCCGAAATCATCGCGCTCGACGCGAAGCGGCGCGAGGCGCTGAACGAATCGCAGGCGGCGCAGGCGCGTCGCAACGAAGCGTCGAAACTGATCGGCCAGGCGATGGCGGAGAAGGATGCGGCCAAGGCCGATGCGTTGAAAGCCGAGGTGGCCGAGCTCAAGACCCGGCTGACCGAGCTGGAGGAGCAGGCGCGCGCCGGCGATGCGGCCTTGGCCGAGCGGCTTGCGGCGCTACCCAACCTGCCCGCCGCCGATGTGCCCGATGGCGAGGACGAAACCGGCAATGTCGAGCTGATGCGCTGGGGCGACCAGCCGCAGTTCGATTTCGAGCCCAGGGAACATGCCGATATCGGTCCCGCGCTCGGCATGGATTTCGAGACCGCCGCGAAGATTTCGGGCGCGCGCTTCACCTTTATGCGCGGCGGAATCGCTCGGCTGAACCGGGCCCTCGGCCAGTTCATGCTCGATGCGCAGGTCGCGCGTGGCTATGCCGAGTGCGCGACACCCTATCTGGTGCGCGACGAGGCGGTGTTCGGCGTGGGCCAACTGCCCAAGTTCGCCGAGGACCTGTTCCAGACCACCGATGGCCGCTGGCTGATCTCGACCTCCGAGGTCAGCCTGACCAACAGCGTGCGCGAGCAGATCCTGACCGCCGCTGAACTGCCGATCCGGCTGACCGCGCTGACTCCGTGTTTCCGTTCCGAGGCGGGCTCTGCCGGGCGCGACACGCGCGGGCTGATCCGCCAGCACCAGTTCGAGAAGGTCGAGTTGGTCACCATCGCGGCGCCCGACCAGTCCGAGGCCGAGCACGAGCGCATGTGCGCCGCATCAGAGGCGATCCTGCAGGTGCTGGGGCTGCCGTACCGCAAGATGCTGCTCTGCGCAGGCGATATGGGCCAGGCGAGCCGCAAGACCTATGATCTGGAAGTCTGGCTGCCGGGCCAGAATGCCTATCGCGAGATCGCCAGCATATCGAACTGCGGCGACTATCAGGCACGGCGGATGAACACGCGCTTCCGGCCTGAGGGCGAGAAGGGCACAGAGTTCGTCCATACCCTGAATGGATCGGCGCTGGCGATCGGGCGGACGCTGGTGGCGATCGTCGAGAATTACCAGCAGGCCGATGGCTCGGTGCGGGTGCCCGAGGCGCTGCTGCCCTATATGGGCGGGGTTGAGGTTTTGCGCGGCTGAGCGCTACCCGCCTCTCCCTTGATGGGAGAGGCAGCGAGACTTGGCGACGAAGGAGCCTAGTCGCAGCGGTGAGGGTGATGGCGCGCCCCTGCACCCATCCATGATCTCGGGAGATCACCCCCTCCCAACCCTCCCCCAGCGAGGGGGAGGGCTTTCATGCGGCTCGAGGTCAGAACTTCGCCGCGACCTGCACGCCATACAGACGCGGTTCGCCGGCGATGAAGGTCGCGGTGCCGAATGCGCCGCCGGTATTGCCCGCGTCGATCAGGTAATCCTCGTTGGTGAGGTTGCGGGCAAAGGCGGTGATTTCATACCGGCCCTCGTCGAAGCGGACGCCCGCGCGGGCATTGATCAGGACATAGCCGTTCTCGCTCAGCCGCTCGCTGTTCGGGATTTCGAAGAACTGCTTGCTGGCATAGGTGACGGTGGGGAAGAAGAACAGCTCGGCGCTATCTCCCACTGGCAGCGTCACGTCGATCCCGGCTGCGGCCTGGTGCTTGGACTGCAGGCGGAAGCGGTTGTCCTGGAACGCAGGATCGGGCGATTCGATCTTGGCGTCGATATAGGCATAGTTGGCGAACATCCGGACATTGTCGCCCAGACGCAGCGCGCCTTCCAATTCCACGCCGAAATTGCCCGCATTGCCCGCATTGACCGGCACGACCTGGCCCTGCTGGTTGAAGAAGCTGGTCTGGAAGTTCGAATAATCCTGGTAGAAGATTCCAACCGAGCCCGAGAACCCGCCGAACGTCGCCTTCATTCCGCCCTCGTAGTTCCAGATCTTCTCTTCTGCCACGAGCGTGAAATTGGGCACCGGTCCAGCCGCCGTCGCGCTGGCGCTCAGGTTCAGCACCGGCGAGCGGCGACCCTTCGAGATGGTGGCATAGACGTTCACATCGTCGGTCACCCGGTAGAGCGCGTTGAAACGCGGCAGCCACGCATCGAAATTGTCGCGAACCCGGAAAACCCGTCCGCCGGTATCGGCCGCGCCGAGCAGCGAGACACCGCGCACGCCCAGCGACGCGAAGATCTGGCTGCCCGGCTGCACTGCGGTATAGGTCGAGGCGCGCTCTTCGTAGAGATAGCGCACACCGGCGGACAGCTCGAACCGGTCGGAGATGTCGAAGGTCAGATCGGCAAAGGCCGAATAGACCGTGTTCTTGCCGCCATTGGTGAACGAACTGCTGTACGGCAGCACGCTCGCCGCGCCGCGCGTCAGGATCGCGGTGGCATTGCGCGCCGGGTTGGGGCTGTTGAGCGCGGCGCAGGTCGAAGGGCCGGGCACGCCGAGCACAGCGGCGACATTGTTGCGCACCGGCGCAAACGCGGCAAAGGGTGCGCAGCTGATATAGGTGCCCTCGTCGGTCACGAACGGCACGGCCTGCGTACCCTGTTCGTGAAACACGTTGAAGCCGAAAAAGCCGCGCAGCCGGTCGCTGTCATAGGCGAATCGGGTTTCGTGGCTCATCTGCTCGCCTTTCGCATCCTCGGCGAATTCGAGGAAGAACAGCGCAGTGCCGTCGGCATCAAAGGTTTCGAGGCTGTCGAACTTGCGATAGCCGGTGATCGAGGTCAGCGACCAGCCGCCGCCCATCGGCGTCTGGAAGGTGACGCTGGCATCATAGACCTCGCGGTTCAGGCCGAGTTTCGGCAGGCCCAGGATCGCACGGCTCAGGTCCGCAGGCGCGCCGCCCAGTTCGGCGAAACTGTAAGGACTTGTGGTGCCGCCGGTCGGTGCGATCGATCCGGACTTGAACGCGGTGCCGGGGTTGCGCTGCTGTTCATAATTGAACACGAAGTCCATCGTGCTTTCGGCGGTCGGCCAGATGCGCAGTGATCCGCGAATGGCGAACTGGTCAATACCGTTCAGGTCCGCCTGCGGGTTCCCGGTGGTGCGCGCCGAGGTGGTGCCGGGCTCGCCTGCGATATTGCGGACATAGCCGTCGCGCTTCTTGTACGATGCGGCGATGCGCCCGGCGATCTTGTCGTTACCGACATTGATCATCGCGCGTCCCTCATAGAGGTTGAAATTGCCATAGCTGCCGCGCAGGTCGGCCGAGAAGCCCGGCTCGGGCTTGGCGGTGATGACCGAGATCGCACCGATGGTTGCGGCGGTGCCGAACAGCGTCGCCTGCGGCCCCTTGACCACTTCAATCCGGTCGATGTCGAACAGGTCGAAATACGATCCGCGCGAGCGCGACACGTCGATTCCGTTGAGATAGATGGTCACGCGCGGCGCGATCTGCGCGCTGCCCGAATCCGACGTGATGCCGCGGATGACGAACCCGGGATTGTTCGCGCTCTGCTCCTGGATGTTGAGGCCCGGAATATAGGCGGACAGTTCGTCGAACTCGTCGATGCCGATCTTGTCCATCTGCTCGCCATTGATGGCGGAGACGGTCAGCGGCACGTCCTGGATCGACTGTTCGCGCTTCTGCGCCGTGACGATGATGGTGTTGTCGTTGCTGCCCTCGGCATCGGTCTGGTCCTGGGCGAAAACGGGAGTCGCCGAGAGCGCGATGGCAAGCGAAACGAGCGAGACGCGAAGGGGGAAGCGGGGCATTGCACATGTCCTCAGATTGAGTGGAATGTGCGCCCTCTGCATCCGCGAGGCGTCTTTTGTGCGTCGCAGCAATTACGCTTTTGTGGCGTTTTGGAATTCGTTTTGTAACATCGCGACAATCGGTCGGCGGACGCGACGGCAGGTGCTAGCGCTGCTCCCTGCGCGCGCGGAGTTGCTTGCTGATGGGAAGCAGCACAAGGGCTGGGACCCAGATAACGGCCCACAGCACCGCAAACAGCGCGAACTCGTTCATGTCGCTATGCAACAGCAGCCGGGGGCTATGGAACAGATAGGTTCCCCAGCATTTGCGACGACATTCGATGCCATAGGCTTCCGGCCAGCCGGTCAGGTCCGAGAAATGCAGATAAAGCGCGAGTTCTATCGCGCCCAGCCCAACGAACCCTATCACCATCAGGGCCACTTGCATCCAGGACAGCTTGACCGCAACGGCACGCTCGGTGCCATCGGCAGGCGCTCCGCCGTCAGTCTGGATGGGTGTAGATGGCCTGTCCGGACCTTCCATCTGCCGATGCCCGCGCGCGAAAGGCCTCAGAGCCGGACCATCTTCATGCCCATTTCGCCGTAGCGCTCGCCGGCGGTCAATCCTGGGGGAGCCGCGGCGTCGAGCGCGTCGAGATCGGCAGCGCGCAGCGACACGTTCACGGCGGCCATCGAATCCTCGAGCGTGGCGCGGCGCTTGGACCCGGGAATGGGCACGATGTCCTCGCCCTGCGCCAGCAGCCAGGCGAGCGCGATCTGCGCGGGCGAGACGCGATGCGCAACCGCGATCTGCTCGACCACGTCGACAATGCCCAGATTCTTCGCGAAATTCTCTTCCGAATAGCGCGGATCGTTGAGGCGGTAGTCGCCCTCGGGAAGATCGGAGCGCTGGCTGATCAGACCAGTCAGGAAGCCGCGACCCAGCGGGCTGTAGGGCACGAATCCGATGCCGAGATCCTGGCACAGCGGCAGGATTTCCTCTTCCACGCCGCGCTCCCAGAGCGAATATTCGCTCTGCACGGCGGCGATGGGATGGGTGGCGTCGGCGCGGCGGATGGTCTCTGCGCCCGCTTCGGACAGACCCAGATAGCGCACCTTGCCCTCTTCGACGAGCCGCGACATCGCGCCGACGGTTTCCTCGATCGGCACATTGGGGTCGACGCGGTGCTGGTAATATAGGTCGATAGTGTCGATGCCGAGCCGCTTCAACGAACCCTCGCAGGCGCGTCGCACATTCTCGGGGCTCGAATCGACACCGCGATAGCCGCCGTCCTCGATCTTGAAGCCGAACTTGGTGGCAATCACCAACCGGTCGCGACGGCCCCTGATGGCCTGGCCCAGCAGCTCTTCGTTGACATAGGGTCCATAGACTTCGGCGGTGTCGAAGAACGTGACGCCCAGTTCGATCGCGCGCTCGAGCGTCGCGATGGACTCGCGGTGATCGGCCTTGCCGTACATCGCCGCGCCGATGCCCGCCATCGGCATGCAGCCCAGGCCGAGCGCCGACACCTGCAGCCCGCCCAGTTTGCGATAGATCATTCCTTGTCTCCTTCGGCGCGGGCGATGGTGGTCGTGACCGCCATGTCCATGGTTACATTGCTCAGCGTACGCATGATATCGGGGAACACCTCGATCGCCAACAAAAGTGCCAGCGGCTCGACCGGTATGCCCATCGCGATGCAGATCGGCGCGATCGAGCTGATGAAGCTGATCGATCCGGGCAGCGAGACCGCGCCCATGGTGGTGATCGCGGCAGCGGCAACGCCTGCGGCCAGCGCCACCGGGCCGAGCTCCACGCCCATCAGATGCGCAACGTAGATGGCGACGGCCAGGTTCATGCACGGACCTGTCGCGCGGAACAGCGCGACGGCGATCGGCAGGACGACATCGGCAGTGCGCTCGCCCACGCCCAGCGCGCGCACGCCGGTCAGCATCGCGGGCAGCGAGGCGAGCGAGGACTGGGTCGAGATGGCCACCGCCTGGGCCGGGATCGAGGCGCGCAGAAAGGTCAGCGGGGCGGTGCGCCCGCCGATCCAGGCGAGCAGAAAGCCGGACAACCACACCACGCCGCCGACGCTGGTGACGACCAGCACATAATGGCCGAGCGCGCCGAACGCAGCGACGCCCGCGCGCGATCCGACGACCAGCCCGAGTGCGAAAACGCCGATCGGCGCGAGCGCCAGCACCCAGCCGATCAGGATGATCATCGCATCTGCAATTGCTGCGAACAGCCCCTGTACCGGCGTGCGCTGTTCGGGCGAGAGCCGGGTGAGCGCGAAGGCGAAGGCGAGGGTGAAGATGATCAGCGGCAGGATGGCATCATTGGCGGCGGCAGCAACAGGGTTGGTGGGCACGAGCGCGCGCAGGAATTCGGTGAAGGGGGGTACCTCGCCGGTCGGCTGTGCCGTGGCGAGCGCGCCTCTCAATGCCGCGCGCGCGGCTTCGGGCAGCGGGAAGGCGGCGAGCAGGGCAGGGGTAACCAGTGCCGCCATCGCGGCCGATGCCCAGAGCAGCGCGATCATCGTGGTGATGGAGCGCACGGTCAACCGACCCGCGCTCGCCATCTGCGCGGTTCGCAGGATGCCGGTGATCAGCAGCGTCACGACCAGCGGCACCACGGTCATCTGCAGCCCGCGCAACCAGAGCGATCCGACGACATCCGCGCCATTGACCAGCCCCGGCGCGTTGCCGCCGACCGCCATCCCCAGCGCAATGCCAATGGCGAGAGCGCCCAGGACCAGAAGGGTTTTCAGCATTCAGT
>CAXRCQ010000060.1:0-6637 GCA_964228845.1 Blastomonas sp. | reverse complement strand
CGTAATTGTTTGGCTTCCCCGCCTCGCGCATCATCGCCCTCTCGGAACAGACGGGAGTGAAGACGATGGCGAATTGGGCGAACCAGATGACCTTGTGGTGCGGCGGCGTGATGGTGTTCGGGCTGGTGCTGATGGGCGGCGCGTTCCCCGCGACCGCGGCGCCGGTGACGCTGCTGCTCGAGCTGCTGGGAGCGGATGCACCGATCGAATTCGACGCGCTCCACCGCTTCAGCCTGGCGCTGATGGGCGCGGTGTCGCTGGGCTGGGGCGCCAGCCTGCTCGCGGTGGCGCGGATCACGCCGGAACTATCGGCACCCCAGGCGCAGAAGCTCTGGCGGATGGTAACCTATGCGATCCTGCTCTGGTTCGTGGTCGACAGCGCGCTCTCGGTTGCGACCGGCTACTGGCGTAACGTGATTCCGAATATCGTGCTGCTCGGCTGGTATCTGCTGCTGGCCGCGCGGTTGCCGGGCGGTGCGGAGCAGATGGCGCAAGCCTGAAGCTGTCCTTCATCCTCATCCAGCTTCAGCTAGGAAGCAAGCTGCCAAGCCTTCGCAGCCCTCTCCCTTCAAGGGAGAGGGATAGGCACGTCAGAACTGCATCGCGCCATAGACCTTGCTGATGTCGCCGCCCCAGTCGCCGTGATAGAGCGCGAGCAGGTCCTCAGCCGGGGTCTTGCCACGCGCGACGACATCGCGCAGCGGTTCGAGAAAGCCGGTCTCGTTGTCGCCGCTGCTGTTGAGCCGGGCGCGCGCTGCCAGGCCCGATGAAGCGATATCGAGCACCTCGGCTGCAATGTCGCGCAACTTGCGGCCGCCAGCGATCGGCGCGTCGAGACCCAGTTTCGGCACCGAATCGCGCAAGGCCTGGCGCTCCTCGATGCTCCAGCCCTTGACCAGATCCCAGGCGGCATCGAGCGCGCCCTGATCGTAGAGCAGACCGACCCAGAGCGCGGGCAACGCGCAGATGCGGCTCCATGGGCCGCCATCGGCGCCGCGCATCTCGAGAAAGCTCTTCAAGCGCACTTCGGGAAAGGCGGTCGAAAGATGGTCGTTCCAGTCGCTCAGCGTCGGCCGCTCGCCGGGCAGCGCCGGCAGCTTGCCCTCGAGGAAATCGCGGAAGCTCTGCCCTGCCGCGTCGATATAAAGCCCGTCGCGGAACACGAAATACATCGGCACGTCGAGCATGTAGTCGACATAGCGCTCGTAGCCGAAGCCGTCGTCGAACACGAAGGGCAGCATCCCGGTGCGCGCAGGATCAGTGTCCGACCAGATATGGCTGCGATACGAGAGCATGCCGTTGGGCTTGCCTTCGGTGAAGGGCGAGTTGGCGAACAAGGCGGTCGCCAGCGGCTGCAGCGCCAGGCCGACGCGAAACTTCTTCGCCATATCGGCTTCGCTGGCATAATCGAGGTTCACCTGGATCGTGCAGGTGCGCAGCATCATGTCGAGCCCCATCGAGCCGACGCGCGGCATATGGTTCAGCATGATGCCATAGCGGCCCTTGGGCATGATCGGCAGTTCGGCGCGCGTCTTGTCGGGCCACATGCCGAGGCCCAGAAAGCCCTTGCCGGTCTTCTCGCCGATCGCCTTGACCTGCGCGAGATGGCGGCCGGTCTCGGCGCATGTCTCGTGCAGGTTCTCGAGCGGTGCACCCGACAGCTCGAGCTGACCGGCGGGCTCGAGGCTCACCGTGCCGTCGGGCCCGCGCATCGCGATGACATTGCTGCCGCCTTCGGGGGTGCGTTCCTCGACCGGTTCCCAGCCGAATTCGGTCAGCGCCATCAGCAGGTCGCGAATGCCGCCGGGCTCGTCATAGCTGGGTGCGTGGAAGTCGTTGCGGCAGAACACGAATTTCTCGTGCTCGGTACCGATACGCCAGCGTTCCCTGGGCTTGTCGCCTGCGGCCATTGGTTCTGCAAGCTGCGCGATCGAGGTGATGATCGGATCGTCCTGATCCGTCGTGGAACGTGTACTCATCTGCGCCCTGAACCCCTGAAAATCGTGTCGCCGGTGCTTTAGTTGCGCCTTGCAACCCATGCCAGCCTTAAAATGTGTAATGGTGACAACGCGCGGCCAATCAAGTGCCCCAATCGCCGTTCGCCGCCATCCAGATAGCGGTTGCGGTGATCGCCGCCGTCTCCGCGCGCAGGATGCGCGGCCCGAGCGAGACCGGCACGGCGGCAGGATGCGCGCGGATCGCCGCATTCTCCGCATCGGTGAAGCCGCCTTCGGGACCGATCAGCACCCCCGCTGGTCCCCGCTGCGCCGCCAGTGTCGCGCCGAACGAAGCGCCGCTGCCATCGTGCAAGCGCTCATCGGCAAAGAACAAATGCCGTCCTTCGGGCCAGGCTTTCAGCAGCGCGTCGAGCCGGGTGAGGGGCGCGATCTCGGGCAGCGCGGTACGCTCGCACTGTTCCGCCGCCTCGATCATCGTGCCGCGCAGCCGGTCGTCCTTGACCTTGTCGACCACCGCGCGCTCGGTCAGCACCGGAACGAAGCGCGCAACGCCGAGTTCGCACGCTTTCTCCGCCAGAAAATCGAAGCGCGGCTTCTTGATTGGCGCGGCGCACAGCCAGAAATCGGGCACCGCCTCGCGCGGGCGGGTCTGCCCCTCGATGGCGATCAACAGGTCGCGCTTGCCTCGCGCGCTGACCCGACCCAGATATTCGCCGCCTATATCGTTGAAAAGCTTGACCGCCGCGCCTTCGGTCAGGCGCATCACGTTGAGCAGATAATGCGCCTGGTTGCCCTCGATGCGCAGCGCGCCGCCTTCGCTCAGCGGCTGATCGACGAACAGGCGCGGGGCAGAGCGCGGCGGCCAGGCGGGGGTTGCGGTCATGCTCCGGCCTTAGCGCCGGGCGCCGGACAGGTCTAGCGCGTGCCGTCGCCGATCAGCGTGAACGGGGCCCAGGCGTTGGGATGCGCGAGCGTATCGCTGTCCGAATCCTGGCTGGCATCGTTACGGATCTCGCGCATCGCCTGGGCAAAGGCTTCCGCGCGACTGAGCTTCGGATTGTCGCGCGCGATCTCGATCGTGCGCACGGTCATCTTCGCCGCGACATCGTCGCGCACCGGCCAGTGCGAGGCGAGCAGGTTGCGTGCTCCCGCATAGAAGAACGCGCGCGCCAGCCCCGACAGCCCGGGCGCGCCTTCCGATCCGTCACCGGCCGCGGTGTTGCAGGCCGACAGGATCACCCAGTCGGCATCGAGCTTCAGCCCTGCGACCTCGGATGCGGTGAGCAGCCCGTCATCGGCCTCGGACGGCGAAGAAGGGGGCGTGAAGACGAGCCCGGGTTCGGCAGCGCCTTCGATCTCTCCCGCCATCAGCCCATGCGTCGCCAGCGCCAGGATCCGTGCATCGGAAAGCTTTGCCTTGCGGACATTGGCCTCGGTCGCCTGCGCGCCGGTCATCACGCTGGCCGGATCAGCGCCGAGCGCCGTGCGCATCGCTGCGAGTTCCTTGGCGGTCCCCGGCAGGCGCGCCATGGATTTCAGCGCGGCGATATCGGCTATTGCGCCGCCAGACCGGGTCGTGCCTTGCGCGAACGCTTGTGCTGCTGACAGGCCCTGTGGGCGCGCGCGTCGGGGATCGCGGCCCTTGCCCTTGACGAACGCGCCGCGCCCGCCGCTGCCGCGCTGTTCGGCCTGGCCTTCGAGCGCGGGGTCGCCAAAGCCCATGAACGGTTGGCGGCTTTCTCCTGCACCAGCCGGTGCCGTTGCCAGCTTGTCGCGCAGGAACTTGAGCGACTGCACCGACGGGATCTGGATCAGCGCATGCGTGTCGGCAAACCATTTGGTGCTGCGCAGGTTCGCTGGATCGCCATCGGCACCTTCGGGCTTTTCGGTGACCAGCATCCCGAAGGGCAGCGAGGAGAGCGGTCCGTGCGCGGCGATGAACACATGCCGCTTGCCCTCGAGGCTGTCGGCGACCGACGCGATCAGATGGTCATAGAGCGCGAAGGCGAGCTTCCGGTCGAAGGGATAGGCACCTTCGCCCTCGTTCGACCATTCGGCGTCCTCGACCGCATCGACCTGGACGTTCGCGCCGACATCCCAGAGCAGACGCCGCACGGCCACGGCAATCTGCTTGCGGGTGAGCACGTCGCGATTCCAGTTCACGCCGCTATCGGTGACGACAATGGTGTGGGTACCGAATTCCGAAGGCAGGACCAGCAGCAGCGCCTCGTCAGGCCGCATCAGGTCGATGATCTGCTTGGCATCGAGCGGCTGCGGCTGAACAAGATCAAAATATTGCGGGAAGCGTTCGATCAGGATCGTGTCGATCGTGCCCACCCGCTTCTCGATCGCCTGACGCTCGGCATCGATCGCGGCGATCTTCTGCGGCGTATCCGGTGCGCCCGAACCGAGCAGCAGGTTGCGATCGCTGCCCAGCGCCGTCCAGCGATCGCCCAGTTCGCGGCGCTCGCGGACATATTCGCCAAGCCCACCAGCCGCATCGGCGGCGGCGCGTGCAGCAGATTCGGCGACGGCCTGTCCAGCCGGGCCGTCCATCGCCTCCTGCGCAGCGACGATCGCCCGGACGAACATATCGGCGCGCTTGTCGGGCATGGTTTCGCCGAGCTGCCACGCCGCATCCATCAGCGTGGTGAAATAGAAGGCCTCGTTCTCGGTCGGCTGCTGCCCCGCCCGTGCGAGCCTGCGATTGCCGCCTATGCTGCGCTGTGCGCGCAGGGCCTCGACCGCCTTTTCGGCAATCTGAAACGCCTCCTGCTCGCTCCCCTTCTGTCCGAGCAACGCAATTCCGAAATTGTTGATCGCCTGCTGGGTATAGGGGTGGGACTTGCCCAGCATCCGTTCATAGGCCGGGACCACTTCGCGATAGAGCGGTTCCGCCTCGGCATAGCGGCCCATGAAGAAAAGGCACAGGGCCAGGTCGTTGAGGCTGTACAATCGCTGCGGGTGGTCCTTGCCCAGCAGCGCGGTACGTGCCTCGAGCGTCTGGCGGATGATCGGTTCGGCCTCGGCAAAGCGCTGCTGATAGAGCAGGACCGCGCCGAGATTGCCGGCATAGATCAACGTTTCCTGGTCCTTCTCGCCCAGCACCTTGCTCCCCCGATCGAGCGCCTCGCGATAGAGCGGCTCGGCCTTGGCAAACTGCTCCTGCGCCTCATAAGTGCGGCCAAGATCGTTCAACGCACGAATACGGATGCTCGATTGCTCGCCATAGAATTGGGTGGAGACGTCGATGATGCGCTGCTGCAGCTTCTCCGCCTCGGCGAAGCGCCGCTGATCCTTCAGTACCACCGCCAGCCTGCCCATGGCGTCGAGCGCTTCGGGTGCATGCTCGCCCCGGGTGCGGATATAATCCGCCAGTGCTTCGGCATACCACGGCTCTGCGGCCTGGTTCAGCCCCTGATCGGAGAACAGGCGGCCGAGATTGATCTTGGTCAGGATCGTGCCGGGATTGTCCGCACCGCCCAGCTCCTTGCGCAGCGCCAGCTCCTCGCGCAGAAGCTTTTCCGCCTCGGCAAACTTGCCCTGATATTTGAGGTTGGAGGCGAGGCCATTGAGCGGCGGCAATATGTCGGGTGTCTTGCGCCCCTTCAGCTTCTCCCACCCGGCCACAGCCTGGCGAAACAGCGGTTCGGCGGCGGCATGGCGGCCCATCGCGTCAAGGTTCACCGCGATATTGGTGGTCATCGCGACGCTGCTGGCATGGTCGGGGCCGAACAGCCCTGTCACCATGTCACGCGCCTCGCGCAGCAGCGGGTCAGCCTCGGCAAAGCGCTTGAGATCGCGTAGCAGGTCGGCCTTGGTGTTGATCGCGGTGAAGGTTTCCGGAGTGCCTGGACCGTTGATCCGGCGACGGTCGGCGAGCAGCGTTTCGGCGAGCTCAAGCGCGGCGGCGCTGTCGCCGGCCTTTCTCAGCGCGGCAATATCGGCGGCAAGCTTGCGCAGCCTCGCCTCGTCCGGTGCAGCGGCAGGCGCGGCGCTGGCCTGCTGCGGAGGCTGCTGCTGCGGTGGCGATTTGCGGTAACGCGCGGCTGCATCGGTGATCTGACGGGTGATCGGTGCGTCGGGCCCAATAGTCGCGGTGAGCCGGGCGGCAGCCTTGTCCATCTTTTCCAGCCCCGGCTGCGTCTTGCCCGACAATATCTCGTTTGCGCCAAGGAGGGCCAGCGCGGTCAGCGTATCGGAATTGTCCGGCCCCAGCTTGCGCTTGCGCTGTTCGTACAGGTCGTCGAGCACCGATCCTGCCGCCTGGTGGTCGCCGATATCGGTGAGCAGCATGCCGTAATTCTGCGCCAGCTTGAGCGTCGCAGGCGCATCTTCCCCAAGAGCCTTGCGCATGCGCGCATACACATCGGCATAGCTTTTCTTGGCCTCCTCCTTTTTGCCCTGATCGGCCAGAGCGACCGCTACCTTGCCCTGCAGTTCGAGCGCGGCTTCGCTGTCCGCGCCATATTGGCGTGAATAGCCCGCCTGCACCCGGCGATAGAGCGCTTCGGCGCGATCCGGCTTGCCCGCGCGGTTGAGCGCACCGGCCAGATTGTCGGCCGCGGGGAGGGTCTCGGGATGGTCCTTGCCGTATCTCGCCTCCAGCGCGGCGAGGATGGCTTCCAGCTCTATTGCGGCGTCGCCGAATTTGCCCTGCTGGAACAGCGATAGCGCCA
>CAXRCQ010000059.1:0-8288 GCA_964228845.1 Blastomonas sp. | reverse complement strand
TACACATCGGTGGGGATGACCTCGGCGCTCAGCATCTATTTCGGCACCTATTTGTGGGGCCTGAATTCGGCCCAGCTCGCCATCCTGACGGTGGATTCGCTGGCCGGTGCCGCGCTGGGCCTGTTCTTTGCGCCCTGGGTGTCACGCAGGTTCGGCAAGCGCAACGCTGCCCTCTGGCTGTCGGTGATCGCGGTATCGCTCGCCAGCCTGCCCTATCTGCTGCGGATCAACGGGCTGTTCCTGGAAAATGGCGATCCGCTGCTGGTCCCGGTGATATTCCTGTTTGCCACCGTCTTCCAGATGTGCGGCATTTCCTCGGCGGTACTGGTCCATGCGATGATCGGCGATGTGGTCGAGGAGAGCCAGATTGCCACGGGCCGCCGGTCCGAAGGGCTGTTCTTTGCGGCCAACACGCTGATGCAGAAATCGACATCGGGGCTTGGCGTGTTCGCCGCCGGGATATTGCTCACCCTGGTCGGGATCGCCCCCGGAGCCGATCCGGCAACGCTTGACCCTGACCTGCCGCTGCGGCTGGCCACATTCTACGTCCCGCTGCTGATCGTCCTCTATGTCGGCGGAGCAGGATTCCTGATGTCCTACCGGATCGACCGCGCCTCTCACGCCGCCAATATCGAGGAGTTGCGGCGCCGCGAGCAGGCGAGTCAGCAAGGGGCGTGAGCCGATAGACCAAGGCGATGGCCGCGCCATCCCGGACCTGCCATCAGCAGAGAAAGACATTATTGCGAGGAGAATGATATGGCCAGCCGGCCGATACACGACAAGGACGATGCCAACGACGCCTTCCGCCAGGAGGTGCGCCAGTTTCTGACCGACCATTTCCCTCCCGAGCTCAAGGGCAAGGGCAATCCGATGGCAGGGGTGGAGAGCGATCTGCGCGAAACCGAGCCCCAGCGCCGCTGGCGCGAGGCCATGGGTCGCCGTGGCTGGGGAACCCCGACATGGCCCAGCGAATATGGCGGCGGCGGACTGGACCGGAAGCAGGCCGCGATCCTGAACGAGGAACTGACCCGCGCCGGGGCTTACAACCCGATCGGCGGCATGGGGGTAATGATGTTCGGCCCAACCCTGCTGGAATATGGCAACGAGCAGCAGAAAAAGGAGCACATCCCGCCGATCTGTCGCGGAGAAATCCGCTGGTGCCAGGGCTATTCCGAACCCAATGCCGGATCGGACCTCGCCAATTTGCAGACCACCGCCGAGGACATGGGCGACCATTATCTCGTCAATGGCCAGAAGACATGGACCAGCGGCGGGCAATGGGCCGACAAGTGCTTCTGCCTCGTCCGCACCGATCGCAGCGACAAGCACAAGGGCATCAGCTTCCTGCTGATCGACATGCGCGCGCCGGGCGTTGAAGTGCGGCCGATCCGCATGATCAGCGGCCTCAGCCCTTTCTGCGAAACCTTCTTTACCGACGTGAAGGTGCCCAAGGAGAACCTTGTCGGGCGCGAAGGCGAAGGCTGGACCATCGGCAAGCGCCTGTTGCAGCATGAACGCACCAACCTTTCCGGGGGCGGTTCGATGGCCCGGATGATGGGGCCAAGGCTGTCGGATATTGCAAGAAAATACCACGAGACCGACGCCAGCGGTGCGATTGCGGACAAGGTGCTGCGCGACCGGATTGCCGATTTCGAGATCCGCTGGGGTGCCTTTCTGCTGACCGCACGGCGCGCCGCAGAGGAAAGCAAGGCACAGGGTGGAGTTTCCGAAATAAGCTCGGTGCTCAAGAAGCTTGGAACCCGGCTGGGGCAGGAACGCTCGGAGCTGATTATCGAGATCATGGGGCTGCAGGGGCTGGGCTGGGAAGGCGAAGGCTTTTCCGAGGCAGAGCTTTCCGGCGTCCGCGCCTGGCTGTTCGGCAAGGCTACCACGATTTACGGCGGATCGACCGAGATCCAGAACAACATCATCGCCAAGCGAGTGCTTGGCATGAACGATCACCAATAAGCACGACGGGATAGAACATGGCGGTTCTCAGCGAAGAACAGGAAATGCTGCGCGACATGGCGCGCGAATGGGTGGCGAATGAAAGCCCTGTCGCGAAATTTCGCGCAGTGCGCGCAAACGGTGAGCCCCGGGCCTATGATCCGGCGGCCTATGCCACGATCGCGGAGATGGGCTGGACCGGGGTGATCATACCCGAGGCCTTTGGAGGCACCGATTTCGGCTGGCTCTCGGCGGGTCTGATCTTTGAGGAAATGGGCAAGACGGTAACCGCGAGCCCGCTGATGGCGACAACACTGACGGCTGCGGCCCTGCTGCTGGGCGGCAGCGATGCGCAAAAGGAAAAGTGGCTGCCGCAACTGGCCAGCGGTGCCATGATCGGCACGCTCGCCATTGACGAGGGCCCCCGCCACGCGCCTCGGACGCTGGCGACGACCGTGACCGATGGCAGGCTGACGGGCAACAAGGCCTTTGTTCACGAGGCGCACGATGCAACCCTGTTCGTGGTGGCGGCCGCCGACGGGCTGTATCTTGTCGAAGCGGGAGGCAGCACGGATGAAGCCGCAGTGCAGGTGGCGACGCGGCAGCTGGCGGACATGCGCTCGCACGCGCTCGTGACGTTCCAGGGCGCGCCAGCCGAAAAACTCGCAAACGGTAGCGAAGACTTGATCGATCAACTGCTCGACCGTGCCCGAATCCTCACCGCCTGCGAAATGCTGGGCATGGCGCAAGCGGTGTTCGATACGACGCTGGACTATCTCAAGCAAAGGGTACAGTTCAACCAGACGCTGAGCTCGTTCCAGGCGCTGCAGCACCGCATGGCGGACCTGCTCGGCGACCTTGCGATGATGCGCTCGGCAGTCGAGGGCGGGTTGCAGGCGCTCGATGCCGGGATGATGGTGCCGCAGGCGGCAGCCATGGCCAAAGCCGAGGCGAACCGCGTCCTGCATATCATCAGCCGCGAGGGCATCCAGTTGCATGGCGGCATCGGCATGACCGACGAATATGATATCGGCTTCTATCTCAAGCGCGCCCGTGTGCTCGAAGCCAGTTGGGGCAGCACCAGCTTCCTGAAAGATCGTTTCGCGACCCTGTCTGGCTATTGAACCATTGGACCCTATCGAAGACCCGGATGGGCTGAGCATGACGGCCAGCGCGCGGCAGCGCGCGCTGGACGATCATGCACGCTTCATGGAAGAGAATCTGCCGCGCAACTACCGCGCCAATTTCATCCATGGCGTGCTGGGCATGACCGGGTTTCGGTTGATCTATGCGCCGACGATCATCCCTGCCTATCTGCTGATGCTGACCGGCAGTACCGCAGCCGTCGGGCTTGGTGCCGCGATGCTGCAACTGGGTGCCACGATCAGTCCGATCGCCAGCGGCTCGCGCATCGAGCATCGCAGTCACATCCTGCCTTATGCCATCAAGGTCGGCTCGCTGATGCGGCTGATGATCCTGTGCTTGGCGCTGTCTGGCTGGTTTCTGACCGGCAACATGCTGCTTGCGGCGACCTTTGTCAGTTTTCTGCTGCTCGGCTTCTTCACGGGCGCACAGCGCGTGGCGTTCCAGATGCTGATGAGCAAGCTGATCCCCATCCGCAAGCGGGGACGGCTGCAGGGCTATCGCAATTTCGCTGGCGGGCTGATCGCCGCAGTCCTGGCGTGGTTTGCCGGTCACCATTTCATCGCCGACAAATGGCTGGGCAATGGCTATGCGACCACGTTTCTGCTGGCCTTCATCCTGACCAGCCTGGGGCTGTTCGTGCTGCAAGCGCTGATCCGTGAACCTGCAGCGGCGAGTGCCCGTCCCCGGATGCGGATGCGCGATCGTGTCCGCGAATTCCCCCAGTTGCTGCGCAATCGGGATTTCGCAGCCTTTCTGGTCGTGCAGAGCCTTGCTACCCTGGCGCGCGTCGGCGGCCCGTTCTGGACGGTCTATGCGGGCACCAGGCTGGGGCTCGATGGTGCACTGGTGGGGGCGCTCAGCTTCGTCTTTCTTGCTTCCGATACCGTCTCGAACATCGTCTGGGGCCCGCTGGGAGACCGCTATGGGTTCAAGCTGGTATATTTTCTCTCCCTGTGCAGCCTGCTCGCCGGCATGCTCCTCCTGATGCTGAGCCAGACCGCACCGCCGATTTATGCCGCGTTCATGCTGCTGGGAGCCGGTGGCGCGGGGTGGATGCTGGCTTCGACCACCATGGTTCTGGAATTCGGCGAAACCCAGGACACCGCGATGCGGCTCGCCATGGCCACCACCGTCGAGGGTGCGATATCCGCCATCGGCCCGGTGCTCGCGGGGCTGCTGGTGGCCATGGCCGGTTTCACGCCGCTATTCATCGTCCTGATCGGCGCGGTCAGCCTTGCGCTGCTTGGCATGGTCTTCAAGGTGCAGGAACCGCGCAACCGGCCCCAGGTCTGAAGCGGGTTCACGCCGGGTCGATCAGTCCCGACACCAGTGTCGAGGCATAGGCCGATATCGCCTCGTCGCCATCGGCGAACCTCTCCGCCCAGCGCCGCGCCTCATAAGCCGCGTTGAGCGTCGACATGATGATCTGGCTGGCCACAAGCGGGTCGATCGGCCGCACCGATCCATCGGCGATGCCGTCGATAAGAAAGCCGGCAAAGCGCCGCGCGAGCCGGTTCGACCGCGTCACCACATCGGTCTTGTGCTCGGTGTTGAGTGCCTGCAGCGCGGTCGTGCGCAGCAGCGGCGTGGCATCGAAAAATTGCAGGCGCAGCAACTCGTAGAGCACGCTGGAAAGCCGGGACCAATAGTCGCCGCTGGCCCCCTGCCCCGCCATCTGCGTCGCCGAAAGCCGGTCATGGCTCTTGTTGAAGCAGGCGAGCACCAGCTCGTCCTTGGCCTCGTGATGGTGATAGAAACTGCCCTTGGTAACGTTGATCGATTCGGCGATCCGGTTGACCGAAGCACCGCGATAGCCCAGCCGGTTGATCATGATCGTCGCTGCGCGCAGGAACTCGTCATTCTGGCTGGGCACGCCCTCGCTGGCGCTGCGCCAGTGCCGCACCTGCAGCCGGAAGGGCTGCCAGGTCCCCCGCACTGCGGGAAGGCCATGCGCAAGAATATCGACCATCCGCTCTTCCACCCGCGGGAAATCCAGCGTGGAATAGCGAAGGGACCAGACCGGCCACCACATCATCGCTTCCATCAGGACATGCGCACGGGCGGAAAATATCGCGCGCTTCCTGTCGCTGTCAGGATGCCCAAAAAATCCGCGCACCTTTTCCACCACCTGCCGGTAGCGCTCGAGCAGGGGCTTTTGCGTGTCGGCATCGAGCGAACGGATTTCCGACAGCGCGGTCACCAATCCGCGTTCGCCGCTGCGGATACGGGTGCGCAGCGCGACATGCTGGGCGACGTATCTGCGCAGCCGGGCCTCGGGATCCGGTTCGGCCAGCGCTTCGGACGCCATGCGGTCCATTCGGTCGAGCGTCTCTTCATAGACCGCTACGATCAACTGGTCCTTGCGAGAGAAATAATAGGTGATGCTGGTGGCGTTGAGACCGATGGCGCGGGCCACCTCCGACAGCGTGGTGGCCTGAACGCCGACCTCGTTCACCAACACCGACGCCGCGTGGATGATTGCCTGACGCTTTTCTCCGAACCGCTTGGTACCCTTGCCCGTGTCTGCCACCGTTCCCTCCGACAATGATCGCGTTACACCAGCTGTTTACCGAACGCCATGGCCCAGGGAGCTCCGCTTCAAAACAGAGGCAGCAGCTCCTTTTTCAGGATCTTGCCATTGGCATTGCGCGGCAGGGTCTCGGCAGAAAAGACAATCCGCACCGGCACCTTGAACCTGGCAAGCCGCGCGGCGACCCAGTGCTGCAATTCTGCCTCGGTCGCGCTGGTTCCCGGGGCCAGGTGCACCACGGCGGCCGGTTCCTCGCCCAGCTGCGGATGCGGCAATCCGACCAGCGCCGCGTCGGTCACGGCCGGATGATCGTAGAGTATGTTTTCCACTTCCGACGAATAGATGTTTTCGCCGCCGCGAATGATCATGTCCTTGGCCCGGTCGACGATATAGCAGAAGCCCTCTTCATCCAGACGTGCCAGATCGCCGGTGCGTACCCACCCCTGAATGAACGTCGCTGCCGTGGCATCGGGGTTGTTCCAATAGCCCTTCACCACCATCGGCCCGCGCGCCCACAATTCGCCGACCTGCCCCACCGGCAGCTCATGCTCGCCGCTTTCGTCCATGATCTTCAGATCGGCGACGGCCACCGGCGGCCCGCAACTGTCGGGGCGGTTGAGATAGTCCTCGCTCGAATGGCCAGTAACCGTTGCCATGGTTTCGGTCATGCCCCAGCCATTTCCGGGCAGTGCGCCGAACACCTCGCGGATCTTGCGCACCAGTTCGGGTGCGGAAGGGGCACCGCCATAGGCAATCGCCTCGATGCTCGACAGGTCGTAATTCTTGCGTTCGGGGTGCTCGATCATCTGCCAGGCAATGGTCGGAACGCCGCCGGTGCTGTTGACCTTCTCGCGCTCGATGATCTGGAAGGCTTTGACCACATCCCATTTGTGCATGAAGATCATCGTGTTGCCGGCTGCGATATTGCCGATCAGTCCCGCCGAGCAGGCGGTCACGTGGAAGAGCGGAATCACCGTCAGGCCTACTCTGGGCCGCGGTTCGGGCAAGGGCTCGCCCCGCCGCATGACCTCACAGGCCGCATTGTAGCCGCTCGACAGGACATTCGTGCACAGATTGCGATGCGTACCCAATGCCCCCTTGGGCTTGCCGGTGGTACCGCTGGTATAGAAGATGGTAGCATCGTCCTCTGGCACGATCGCGACATCGGGAAGCGTCTGCAACGGCAGCGTGGCATAGTCATCGGGCGTTCCGATCACGCTTTCCAGCGGGGTCGCATCGCCAAGCTTCCCATCATAGCGCGCGACCATGACCAGCTCCAGATCGGGGCAATCCTCGCGATACGGGGCGATCCGGTCCCAGCGCTCGTCGTCGCAGATCAGCACGCGGGTGCCTGAATCGGCGAGGCCATAGGCCAGCTCGGACCCGGTCCACCAGGCGTTGAGCGGTACGCAGATCGCGCCGATCGTCACCGCGGCGAAGAAGGCGACCGGCCATTCGGGAAGGTTGCGCATCGCGACGGCCACGCGATCGCCCTTGCGCACGCCCAGTCTCGTCAGCTCGTGCGCGAGCGCCGCTACTGCACGGAACCAGGCGTTGAAGGTGACCCGCTCGTCCTCGTAGATCGTGAATACCCGGTCGCCATGCATCTGACCCAGCATCGCAATGGCGCGCAGATTGGGCGGAGCGTTCTTCCATACCCGCGTGGGCACACCGCCAATATCCACGGTTTCCATCTCGAAACGCTGTCCGGGCGCCGTCAGTATCCGACGACATTGCTCGCGGCTGATCACCGGCCAGCCCGGCGGCGGAGTCCATTCCAGCGGCGGCGCTGACGTCCTTTCCTGCACTGTCATGTCACAGCACCTCGAACAGACCGGCAGCGCCCATGCCGCCGCCAACGCACATCGTCACCACGACATGCCGCACCCCGCGCCGCTTGCCCTCGATCAGCGCATGGCCGACACAGCGGGCGCCGGTCATCCCGAACGGGTGTCCGATCGAGATCGACCCGCCATTGACGTTCAACCGGTCATCGGGGATGCCCAGCCTGTCGCGGCAATAGAGCACCTGCACCGCGAATGCCTCGTTCAGCTCCCAAAGCCCGATATCGTCGATCGAGAGTCCGAAGCGCTTGAGCAGGCGAGGAATGGCAAAAACCGGGCCAATTCCCATCTCGTCCGGCTTGGTACCGGCCACCGCCATGCCGACATAGCGGCCCAGCGGCGCAAGGCCGCGTGCTCTCGCCACGTCTGCTTCCATCAAGACCGTCGCGGCAGAACCGTCGGCGAGTTGGCTGGCATTGCCTGCAGTGATTGTGTGTCCTGCGCCCATCACCGGCTCCAGCCGTGCCAGCCCTTCCGCTGTGGTGTCGGGACGGTTGCAGTCGTCCATGCTGATGGTCACGTCCTTTTTGGTGACCTCGCCGGTCTGCTTGTCCTTGACCTGCCTCGTCGTGGAAATGGGGATGATCTCGTCCGCGAATGCGCCCGATTGCTGCGCCGCCGCAGTGCGCTGCTGCGATTGCAGCGCATAGGCATCCTGCGCGTCGCGACCGATCTCGTAGCGGCGGGCGACCACCTCGGCGGTGCCGATCATCGGCATGAAGATATCCGGGTGCATCCGCAGCAGTTCCTCGTCGCGCCATGGAGCCCCGCCCGTGGCGGTGCGGAGCGCGGTGATCGATTCGACTCCGCCCGCGATGCAG
>CAXRCQ010000058.1:0-4887 GCA_964228845.1 Blastomonas sp. | reverse complement strand
AGGATGGGTCAGCAGGAATTCCTCGATCTCGCGCGGATAGATATTCTCTCCCCCGCGAATGATCATGTCCTTGATCCGGCCGGTGATCCGGACATAGCCCTGCGCGTCCATCGTGGCGAGATCGCCCGAGTGCATCCAGCCCTCGCTGTCGAGCGCCTCGGCCGTCTTTGCGGGATCGTCCCAATAGCCCAGCATCACGGCATAGCCGCGCGAGCAATATTCCCCCTGCTCCCCCAGGGGCAGCGTGGCGCCGTCGGGCCCGACGATCTTGGCTTCGGCATGCGGATGCACCCGGCCGACCGTCGAGACCCGTTCTTCCAGCGGATCGTCGGTCGCGGTCTGGGTGGTGAGCGGGGTCGTTTCGGTCATGCCATAGCCGATGGTGACTTCGGCCATGTTCAGCTTTCCGATGACCTCGCGCATCGTCGCGATCGGGCAGGGAGAGCCTGCCATCACCCCGGTCCGCAATGTCGAGACGTCATACTCGGCAAGGTCGGGCTGGTTGAGGATGGTGATGAACATGGTCGGCACCCCGTAGAGCGCGGTGCAGCCTTCGGCCTGGACGGCTTCCAGCGCCAGCCGGGGATCATAGGCTTCTCCGGGATAGACCATTGCAGCCCCCGTGGTCACGGCGGCAAGGTTGCCCAGCACCATGCCGAAACAGTGATAGAGCGGGACGGGGATGCAGATGCGATCGTCCGGTGTCAGCTTGATCATGCTGCCGCATTGCAGCCCGTTGTTCAGGATGTTGCGGTGCGTGAGCGTCGCGCCCTTGGGAAAGCCGGTGGTGCCACTGGTGAACTGCACGTTGATCGCATCGTTGCAATCGAGCGTGGCGGCAATGGCGGACAGGCGCTCTGCATCGCGATCGGTGCCGAGCTCGTCCCAGGGTAGGAAGCCTTCGTGCCGTTGCTGCCCCAGCGACACCATCAGCCTCAGCTGCGGTAACCTGTCGCTGCCCAGCTCGCGCAGCATGCCGATATAATTGCTGGTCTTGAAGGCTGCAGCCGTCACCAGGACCGAGCAGCCGACCTTGTTGAGCGCATATTCGACCTCGGACAATCGATAGGCCGGGTTGATGGTGACGAGGATCGCCCCGATCTTGGCCGTGGCGAACTGGGTGACCGTCCATTCGGCGCAATTGGGCGCCCATATGCCGACCCGATCCCCCTTGCTTACGCCGCGGGCGAGTAGGCCGCTGGCAACGCGATCCGCCTGCGCGTTCAGCTCCGCCCAGGTCCAGCGAATCGCCTGATGCCGCGACACCAGTGCAAGATTGTCCGGCCAGTGCGCTGCGGCCAGTTCGAGCGCCGCGCCGATGGTGTGATCGAGCAGCGGCGGTTGGGTGCTGCCCCTGGAATAGCTCAGTCCTGTCATGCGCGCGCCACGTTGATCACCTGAAGTTGCGTATATTCGGCAAGGCCCTCGACCGATTGCTCGACCCCAAGGCCCGATCCCTTGAACCCGGCCATCGGAATGTGCGGTCCGATGGCGATATGCTGGTTTACCCACATCTGGCCGCTTTCGATACGTCCGGCGATCTCGGTCGCCCTCGCAATATCGTTCGACCAGACCGATCCACCGAGACCGGTGTCCGAATTGTTGGCACGGGCGATAACATCCTCGACATCGTCAAAGCGGATGACGGGCAGGATCGGTCCGAATTGCTCCTCGTCCACGATCTGGCAGCCATCGGTGACATCGCGCACGATCGTCGGGCGGACGAAATAGCCGTCGCGCTCCATCACCTCGCCCCCGGCGATGATCTTCCCGTCACGCCGCGCGGTCTCGAGAAAACCCTTGATCTTCTCGTACTGAGCCTTGTTCTGGATCGGTCCGATCTGGGTGCCCTGCTTGCTGCCGTCATCGACAATCGCCGCTTCGGCGAGCGCCGCCAGCTCGTTGCACATGGCGTCGTAGATCGCGTCATGCACATAGGCGCGCTTGACCGCGAGGCACACCTGGCCGTTGTTCAGAAAGGCGTTGCCGAAGATCGCCTGGGCGGTCTTCTTCACGTCGACATCCTCCAGCACGATAGCCGGATCGTTGCCGCCCAGCTCCAGCGTCACGCGCTTGAGCGTGTCGGCCCCGCTGGCCATGATGCGCTTGCCGGTGGCCGTCGAGCCGGTGAAGCCGACCTTCGCGACATCAGGATGCGCGGTCAGATGCGGCCCCAGATCATTGTCATCGGCAATGATGTTGACCACGCCGGCTGGGAATATGTCCTTGCATATCTCGCCCAGCAGCAGCGCCGTTGCCGGGGTCGTGGGGGCCGGTTTCAACACGATGGTGTTCCCGGCCAGCACCGCAGGGCCGATCTTCCAGCACGCGACCAGCAGCGGAAAGTTCCAGGCGATGATTCCCACGACCACGCCCAGCGGCCGGTGCCTGACCGCAATATAGGCCGCGTCATCGTCCTGGATGACCCGATCGGGCAGGTCGAGCGTGCAATAGTGGCGCAGATACCCGTCGGTCCATGCAAGTTCGCCCTGCGCCTCTGCCAGCGGCTTGCCCTGTTCGGACGTCAGGACGCGCGCCAACTCGTCCGCGCGCGCCGCAATGGCATCGGCAAGCGCGATGACGGCCTTGCGGCGCTCGGCCAGCGAGGTTGCGGCCCAGCCTGGTGCGGCTTGCCTGGCTGCCGCGACAGCCTGATCCGCCTGCGCGATCGATGCGCGTGCGACGGTCGCGAAACTCTTGCCTGTGGCGGGGTTGATCACGTCCATCGCGTGGTCGCCCTCGACCAGTTCGCCCCCGATCAGCAGCTTGTAATCAGCCATCTTGCTCTCCTTCAGAACGTGGTGCCAACGGTGAAGCCATAGGTTCGGGGGGCAGCCAGGTGATTGTAATCGAACCAGAAGCCAGCGAGCAGATCGACGCGCGAGGTGAAATAGAACTGGTTGGTCAGGTTCTTGCCCCAGATCGATGCGTTGAACCGGCCATCAGCCGAGTCCCAGCGAATGAACCCCGAAAGCAGCGCATAGCCATCCTGTTCCAGCCTTGCCGTATTCACCACGTCAAAGAACTGGCTCGAGGTATAGGCTAGGTCCGCCGTCGCGCTGAACTTGCCGGCGTCGCCATCGTAGAATGTCAGGTCAATGCCGGCAGCGGCGGTCAGCGATGGCGCGTTGGTGAGGTCGTTGCCGGCGACATTGGTGCCGCTGACAACGCCGCGTTCGATCTTCGCGTCAAGAAAGCCCAGGCTGCCGCGCAGGGTGACCGCATCCGAGGGACGCGCGGTCAGCTCTGCCTCGCCACCCCAGATCCGCGAGCGGGGAATGTTGAGCAGCGTCTGCGCGGCGGTGGCGGGATCGACATTGATGAACTGCTGGTTGCGGTACTTGTAATAGAAGGCCGCCATGTTGAGCGTGATGACCCGGTCGGCAAACTTGTTCTTCGATCCGATCTCGAACGAATCCACCTCTTCCGCCGCCGCAACATTGAGTTCGGAGGGATCGAAAAAGGCCTGGGCGTTGAAGCTTGGCGCACGGAAACCGCGGCTATAGGTGGCATAGAGCAGATTGTCCGGCGCGACCTGGAAATCCACGCCGATCTTGCCCGACAGGTTGCTGATGCCATAGCGCAGGGGGCGTCGCGGGCGTCGGTATGGTGACGCCGAGCACTGCACCCGAAGGACCGATCTGCTGGGCGATGAAATTGGGCTGCCGACCGGTGTCGCGCGTGAACCGCAGCCCGCCCTTCAGCGTGACGACATCGGAAAGCTCGAAGCTCATGTCGGTATAGACCGCAAAGCTCTTCTTGATCTGGTCGAAGCTGTTGCCGAACTGGCATGCCTCGCCTGCGGTCGTTGCGGCGCAGTCAGCATCGTTGACCACGCCACTGCCATCGACATCGCCGCCGGATGCCACGTCCTGCGCGATCTTGAATGTCGAGGCGTTGAACACCTTTTCGCGGTTGTAATAGGCACCCAGGATGAAATTGAACGGCCCGGCAAAATCGCTGGTCAGCCGCAGATCCTGCGCGATCTGGTTGGCGCGGTCGCGATAGGGAATTTCAAGCAGGGCGATGCCCTGTCCATCGGTATCCTCGATAAAGTTCAGGCTACCCTTGTCCCAGGAGGAAATGCTGGTCAGCGCAAGCGTATCGGACAAGTCGATATTCGCGGTCAGCGCGAGCGAATATGTCCGCGCGCGGCGGCGCGATGTTTCATTGGCGGCGATCTCGCGATTGCGCAGCCCGGGCCGGTTGAGCGCGACCGGTTGCGCGAAAATGCCGTAGTTGCGCGGGTTCTGATAGCTGGTCGCCCCACGCAGCGTGAAATTGACGCTATCCGATGGCTCGAAATAGAGCGCGGCGCGAATGCCATATTCCCTCACCCCGCCCAGATCGGGTTGGCCCGGCAGGACGTTGCGGAACCAGCCATCGGCCCTGGCGAAGGTCCCCGCCACGCGCAGAGCCGCATTCTCGCCCAGCGGCGTGTTGATCGCTCCGTTGACATCGAAGCGGTCGAAATTGCCGTAACCGGCATTGAGATAGCCCGATGTCTCGCCCAGCTTGGGAGCGCGGCTAATGAGGTTGACGGCACCGCCGGTGGTATTCTTGCCGTAGAGCGTGCCCTGCGGCCCGCGCAGCACCTCTACACGTTCCAGATCGAACAGCGCGATCCCCAGCAGTGCGAAATTCCCCTTGTAGACCTCGTCATAATAGGTTGCGACCGGGCCGTATCCGTCCGGTGAAGGCCGCGGTGTGCTGGTGGTCGGCGCGTCGCCCGGTTGAGGCGGCGAGTGCTTCGGAGCGCGGCGCCCATTTCCAGGGCAGCAGCTGATCGAGCGTGGTGACGGGATGATCGGCGATGCGCGCGAGGACATCGGCGAGCCAGGCTTGCGGATCGACATCGTTGAGCTTGGCGGTCTGTATGAGCGTGTA
>CAXRCQ010000057.1:0-5522 GCA_964228845.1 Blastomonas sp. | reverse complement strand
GAGGTCGGTGGTGTCGGGCACGAAATACATGATGAAGCGCGCGGGCGGCGGCGGCAGATCGCTGATCAGGCTGCGCTCGTCGGGTTTCAGTCCGTCCTGGCCCACACCCTTCGGTCGCGGCGCACAGCCCGAAAGCCTGGTGCGGGTGAACGAACCCGCGATGGTTGCGCCATCGGGATTGCCGCAGCTTTCGTCGATCACCGCCAGCGCGCCCTCGTTGGAGCCGTCCTCGTTGTCGAGCAGCAGCAGTGATGGTCCGGCGCAGCCAGCCAGGGCGAGCGGCAGCAGCGCGATCGATAGCCCCCGCGCGCGCATCATTCGGGCACGTTGATGATGAAGCGGGTGCCGCGCACGCCGAGCAGCGAGGTGGGTGTGCGCACCTTCATCGCGTCGCGCCGCGACTTGGCGATCTGACCCGAAACCACGCCGAGCGATCCGCGCTCGACCCGGGTTTCAAAGGCACCGCTGCGGGTGGTGCGGTCGAAATCGAACTTGTCGACCGCGATGCGGCTGTTGGGGCCGACAGAAAAGCGGGTGTTGTCGGCAAAGGATACGGCGATCTGCCCGCCCTTGCCAGTGACCAGCACATCGCCGGGCAACAGGGAGGTGCCCACCGCCGGGTTGATTCGCGCGCCCTTGCGCTCGATCGAGGCGACGCCCGCGCTTTTCTTGACCCGGCCGATATCGGCCCAGGCCGGTTGGGCTGTCATGGCCAGCAGCGAAAATGTAACAAGCAGTGCGCATTTCATAATATGCATCCCTTCTTGCCCGCATGCATGGCATAACCTGCGCCATGACTGCGCGCAATTTCAAACCGTTTCGCTGCGATCTGGACGCCGATGGTCCCGAATCGGTACATCGCGCGGTGGCCCTCGCGCAGAGCTTTGCGGGGGAGCATAAGCTCGCGCCCGATCAGAACGCAAAGCTTGCCGTGCTGGTCGAAGAGGCCGTGACCAATATGGACGAACAGGGGGCAGCGGATGCCGGCGGGCTGGCGCTGGCACCGGACCCTGCAGGCATATGTATCCTGCTCGCAGACAATGGTCGTGCGTTCGATCCGCGATCGGTGGCCGGGAGCGATCTGCCCAATATGGAGCGCGGCGGCGGCGCGGGGCTTGCGATGATTCGCGCCTGGGCAGAGATTGCCGATTACCGGCGCGAAGATGGCTTCAACCTGCTCGAGCTGGTGCTGCTGGGCTGAGCGATCAGGTTTCTGCCACCAGAGGATTGATGGCGCCCTTGAGCTGGCTGCGCTGATCGATCAGCCGCGCGAGTTCGCCTTCGCCTGTGCGCAGCCGGTTCGGTGTGGTGCCAGCAAACAGCTTGAGTTCGCGGATCATGTGCGACTGGTCGTAAAACGCGTCGCGCAGATAATCCGCCTCGTCGGGCTCGGCATCGATCAGCGATCGGGCTGCGCGCAGCGCCCTGTATTTGCGCGACAGGTATTTGGGCGGCATGCCGTAAAGCTGTTTCACCTTGCGCGTCAGCTGGCGTTCGGAAAGGTTGCTCTGGGCGTGCAGGTCGGCGACCATCGGCGAGACGCTGGAGGCGAGCCAGGCATCGACCATGCGGGTGAAGGCGAGCAGCTCGGGCGAGCTGTTGTCGACAAAGCCCTGGATGATCTCGTCGGCGGCAGCGCCCATCTGCGGCAGCGTTTCGAGCGTGCGCAGCAGGGCCATGCGCTCGTCGATTCGCGGAAACACCGTCTTGGCGGGCACCACCTTGTCGACGAAATCGGCGGCATTCGCTTGGGTGAGCGCACCCCATCCGGCGGCGGTAATGCCCATGCCGAACATATGGAAAGGCCCCTCGATCTCGAACCGGACGGCGGCGGTGGTGGGGCCCACCAGCACGGCACCGGTGCAGACAGTCGAGCTGCCATCGGGCATGTGCAGGGTAACGCGGCCCCCGGTGGCCATCCGCAGTTGGGCGATCGCCGCGCACTCGCCGTCCACGACCAGCGGCTCGGGACAGTCCAGCCGATAATAGACAGAGACGAACTCTCTCAGCGATTCGCTCGGAAGCGCATATTCGAGATGTGGCATTTGCGACCCCAATCGCCCGTACGACAGAAGCGGCGTTTGCGCCGTCCCCTTTCGCCGGTTTTGTCTTTTCGTCGACCCGATAGGGGGTATAGCTCCATTTCGGACCAAAAAAAAGGCGACCCCGCAAAAAACGGGATCGCCTCTTAGGAAAAGAACTCTTGGCGTCTCCGCCTTGAGCCCTTCGGGTCGCAAGGCGGTGTATAGTCTCATCGCCTCCGCGGCGATTGGACAAATTCGACATCCTGAAAAAACGTGTAAAATCCGAGACCTGTCTCAAACACCCGCAAATGCAGGGGTTCAGCCGCCCGCTGCGATCCAGGCGGTGATTCGCTCTTCCAGCACGGTCAGCGGCACGGGTCCGCTCTTCAGCACCGCGTCGTGGAATCGGGCATAGCTGAACTTCGGTCCCAGCTGCTTCTGCGCCTTGTCACGCAGCTCCATGATCTTGAGCTTGCCGATCATGTACGCAGTCGCCTGGCCCGGATAGACGACGTAGCGCTCGATCGCCTTGGAGATGTCGCCCGGCGGATTGGGGGTGTTGTCGGTCAGATACTGGATCGCCTGTTCGCGGCTCCAGCGCTTGTGATGGATGCCGGTATCGACGACGAGGCGGCAGGCGCGCCACAATTCCATGCCGAGCCGACCGAAATCCGAATAGGGGTCCTGGTAGAAGCCCATGTCCTTGCCCAGCTCTTCGGAATACAGGCCCCAGCCTTCGGTATAGGCGGTCACCCCGCCAAAGCGGCGGAACGGCGGCAGGTCGCCCAGCTCGGTCTGGACGGCGCGCTGCAGGTGATGGCCGGGCAGGCCTTCGTGATAGGCCAGTGCCTCGAGTTCGGTCGATGCCATGTCCCTGAGATTGTAGAGATTCACATAATAGGTCCCGGGGCGCGAGCCATCGGGCGCGGGGCTCTGGTAAAAGGCCTTGCCCGCCGATTTCTCGCGAAATGCCTCGACCGCCTTCACCGTCAGCGGGGCCTTGGGAAGCGTGCCGAAATAGTCGGGCAGCCTGGCCTGCATCGCCTTGAGCTTGGCATCGACCGTGGCGAGATAGTCCTCGCGCGTCTTGAAATAGAAGCGGTCGTCGGTGCGAACGAAGGCGAAGAATTCCTGCAGACTGCCCTTGAAGCCCACCTTGTCCATGATCTTGCGCATCTCTCCATGGATGCGCGCGACATTGTCGAGCCCGATCTGGTGAATCTGGTCGGCGGAAAGATCGGTCGTCGTGTAATTGGCGAGCAGCTGGGTGTAATAGGCCGCGCCGTCCTTCAGCCGCCAGATGCCGTCCTCGGTCGGTGCGATCGCCTGCTGCCGCTCCATCTCGGCGATCAGCCGCTCGTAAGCAGGCTTGACGCTGGTGGTCAGCGCCTGCCGCCCCGCTTCGATCAGCGCCGCCTTCTCGGGTGCCGCGATATCGAGCGCCTCGACCTTCTTGGTCAGGTCGGCGAGCAGGGTGGACGGCGCGCCGTCATCGAATGGCGCGCCTTTGATGACGTTGCGGGCATCGTCGAGGACATAGGGATAGACCCATTTGGGCGGCATCACGCCCGCCTCCGAACGCGCCCTCGCCTCGGCGATCAGCGCATCCATCTGCGGACCCATGCCCTGCAGCCGCGCGACATAGGCCTCGGCGTCCGCCTTGGACTTGACGCTGTGGATGTTGATCAGGAACGCGGGCATGCGGCTCTGCGCGCCGTTCATCTGATCGAAGATATAATCGTTCTTGCGATAGGGGTGCGCGCGCGCCGCGCGTTCGGCCTGATATTCGAACAGCCGGTAGCTCAACCGGTCCTCGGGCGAGAGCTTCGCCGGGTCGAACCGCGCCTTCATCGTCGCCAGCGCCTGCTGGCCCCGCTGGAAATCGGCCAGCTCCGCCGCGTCGGACGGATCGTCCCATTTGCCGTAATCGCTGTCGCGAATGCCACGATAGGCCTTGCCCTGGGGCGAATTGGCCAGGTTTTCGGCATCGACCTGATCGAAGAAGGCCTTGAGTTCGGCATTGTGCGCCTCGGCCTTGGCGGGCGCGGTCTGGGCGGTGGCAACAGGGGCAAAGGCGATGGGGCTGGCAGCCATCAACAGGGCAAGGGCTAGCGGGCGCAGGATCATGAGGCGGTTTTCCGTTATTTCGTGAAGGGTTAATGGCAAGGCTATCGGGAGTTGCCGCAAACGTAAACCGTTTCGCCGACGCTTGACCATCGGCCCGTCGCAAAGCCATAGGGCGGCATGCTGTTTTCGCTCGCCCGGCCCGCCCTGTTTCTGCTCGATGGCGAGGATGCCCATCGGCTGACCATCGCCGGACTGCGCCTGATGCCTGCCTCCGCGCCGCCCCGGCCCGATCCGATGCTGGCGATGCGCGTTGCCGGGATCGATTTCCCGACACCTGTGGGGCTCGCGCCCGGCTTCGACAAGAATGCCGAAGCGCCGCACGCGATGTTCGGCTTTGGCTTCGGTTTTGTCGAGATCGGCACGGTAACCCCGCTGCCCCAGGCGGGCAACCCTCGCCCCAGGCTGTTCCGGCTTGCCGAGGACAAGGCGGTGATCAACCGCATGGGCTTCAACAATGACGGCGCGGACGCCGTGGTCGCGCGGCTAAAGGCCGGGCAGCGGCGCAGCGGTATCATCGGGGTCAATGTCGGCGCGAACAAGGATTCGGCCGATCGCATCGCCGATTACGCGGTGATGACGCGGACCATGGCGCCGCTAGCGCGCTATCTGACGGTCAACATTTCCTCGCCCAACACGCCGGGCCTGCGCGCGCTGCAGGACGCCGGTGCGCTTTCCGCGCTGCTCGATGCGGTGATCGAGGCTCGGGGGACGAATGCCTGCCCGGTCTTCCTCAAGCTCGCGCCCGATCTGGAGGCGGCGGATATCGACGACATCACCCGCATCGCGATCGACAAGCGGCTCGATGCGCTGATCGTGTCGAACACCACGATTTCGCGCCCCGCCCTGCGCTCACGCCATGCGGGCGAGGCGGGCGGGCTTTCGGGCGCGCCGTTGCGCGATCTGGCGCAGCAGCGGCTCAAGGATTTCCGCCAGGCGAGCGGCGGCGCGATCCCGCTGATCGGCGTCGGCGGCATCGCCAGTGCGGAGGACGCCTACGCCCGCATCCGCGCCGGAGCCTCGCTGGTGCAGCTCTATTCGGCGCTGGTCTATGAAGGGCCGGGCCTGGCCGTACGGATCAATCGCGGGTTGAAGACGCTGCTCCAGCGCGATGGCTTTGCGACATTGAACGAGGCGATCGGCGCGGGCTGAGCGCACTTGGGAAGCTCACCCAATTAGAACCAAAAACAGATTGTAATCGGTCTGGTAACAACGACTGACAGCTATCGCTGGCGTCCAATTGTGCTAACACGCCCATGCGGATGCAATATCGCTCCGCAAATATGGAGTAAAACGCACATGACGGTGTCTGACCTGTGCTTGATACTTGTTGCTTCGTTTGCTTTGGCGACCCTCATCTTGACGGTCGTGGAG
>CAXRCQ010000056.1:0-2509 GCA_964228845.1 Blastomonas sp. | reverse complement strand
CCTGTGCTGGGCGGGGCTCGTCCAGATCAACGCGGTGCCATGCGCCTGCCGCCGTCGAGACGGACATCTTCACCGTTGAAATAGCCGCACTCGATCATGTTCAGCGCGAGCTGGGCATATTCTTCCGGGTTGCCGAGGCGCTTGGGGAACGGCACCGATGCGCCGAGTGCATCCTTGACCGGCTGCGGCGCGGCGGCGAGCAGCGGGGTGTTGAAGATGCCGGGCAGGATGGTGTTGACGCGGATTGCCTCGCTCGAAAGGTCGCGCGCGATCGGCAGCGTCATGCCCACGACACCGCCCTTCGACGCCGAATAGGCCGCCTGACCGATCTGGCCATCCTCGGCGGCCACCGAAGCGGTGTTGACGATCGCGCCACGATCGCCATCGGGCAGCGGGTCGAGCGTCATCATGCCCGCAGCCGACTTGGCGATGCAGCGGAAGGTGCCGACCAGGTTGATCTGGATGATCCAGTTGAACGCATCGAGCGGGAAATGCTTGATGCTGCCATCTTCCTTCGAGCGGCTGGCGGTCTTGATCGCGTTGCCGGTACCGGCACAGTTGACCAGAATACGCTCCTGGCCGATCGCGGCGCGGGCTTTCTCGAAACCGGCATCGACGCTGGCATCGTCGGTGACGTTCACTTCGCAGAACACGCCGCCGATCTCGTTGGCGAGCGCGGTGCCCTTTTCTTCCTGAAGATCGAAAATGGCGACCTTGACGCCCTTGGCAGCGAGAGCCCGCGCCGTCGCGGCACCCAGGCCCGAAGCACCGCCGGTGACAACGGCGGAAATGGAGGAATCGAGTTTCATTGAGGTGTCTCCTGAACTGGGAATTTGAAGTCGTCCCCTGCAAGGGGAGGGTGACCACGAAGTGGTGGAGGGGTGTCCACCCAAGCGAATGGCCTACACCCCTCCGTCAGGCCTGAAGGCCTGCCGCCTCCCCTTTCAGGGGAGGAATTTTCAATGGGTTAGCCCAAGCGTTCGATGATGGTGACATTGGCCTGGCCACCACCTTCGCACATCGTCTGCAGGCCGTACTTCCCGCCGCGCTTTTCCAGCGCATTGAGGAGCGTCGCCATCAGCTTGGTCCCCGAAGCGCCAAGCGGGTGGCCGAGCGCGATCGCACCGCCATTGACGTTGAGCCGGTCATGGCTGGCGCCCAGATAGGACAGCCACGCCAGCGGTACGGGCGCAAACGCCTCGTTGACTTCATACAGATCGATATCGTCGATCTTCATGCCCGCACGCTTGAGCGCGCGTGCGGTCGCGAACAGCGGTTCCTCTAGCATGATCACCGGGTCGCCCGCGGTCACCGAAACATGGTGGATGCGCGCACGCGGGGTCAGGCCATGGTCCTTGAGCGCCTGTTCGGACACGATCAGCACCGCCGAAGCACCGTCGCAGATCTGGCTGGCATTGGCTGCCGAAAGCACGCCCTTGTCCGAGATCGGCTTCACGCCCGAAATGCCCTCGATCGACGCATCGAAGCGGATGCCTTCATCGACCTTGTGCCATTCCTTGCCCTCGGGCGTCTCGATCTCGACCGGCACGATCTCGTTGTCGAACGCGCCCGCCTGGGTCGCCGCAGCCGCGCGGCGGTGGCTTTCGAGCGAATAGGCGTCGAGCTGTTCCTTGGTCTGACCGTGCTTCTTGACGATCATTTCCGCGCCGTCGAACTGGCTGAACATCACACCGGGGAATGCTTCCTCGAGCCGCGCCGACTTGTAGTTGCCCAGGCCCGCCTTCATGAACAGCACGGCCGGGGTGCCCATCGGCACGCGTGTCATGCTTTCGATGCCGCTCGCCAGCACGATGTCCTGCGTGCCGCTCATCACCGCCTGCGCCGCGAACTGCATCGCCTGTTGCGAAGAGCCGCACTGGCGGTCGATCGTCACCGCAGGGATGCTGTCGGGGAGTTTGGAGGCCAGCACCGCGTTGCGGCCGAGGTCCATGGTCTGCTCGCCGCCCTGGCCGACGCAGCCGGTGATGACATCGTCGATGGCCTTGGGATCGAAATCGTTGCGCGCGGCAATGGCGTCAAACACCGCCGCGCCAAGGTCGACAGGATGGACACCGGCGAGACGACCGCCGCGACGGCCCCCGGCGGTGCGAACCGCGTCTACGATATATGCATGAGCCATCAGGCCTCTCCTTGCAGGTTACGCGAGCCGGTGCTGTTCAGGGCCGACTCCGCGATGGATTTAATCGCACGGTTAAACGGAACTTCCGTGGACGTCAACGTCAACGCGTCAAGCTCTCTCTCCTTCAGGGGAGAGATACGGAGCCGTGTCGGCAATCCGACTAGGCGGAGTTGAGAGTGGCAACACGATCGCAGGCCCCTCTCCCCACCCTCTCCCCTGAAGGAGAGTGGGCTGCATGACTCAGGCCATCGCCTTTTCGCGCTTCACGGTGATCACCTGCGGATAGGTGAATTCGAGCAAGCCTTCCTTGCCATATTCCGCGCCGAAGCCCGACTGCTTGTGCCCCGCAAACGGCGCGAAGGGCGAGAG
>CAXRCQ010000055.1:0-20326 GCA_964228845.1 Blastomonas sp. | reverse complement strand
GCCGCCCGCGCCGAACAGGATATCCCGGACATGCGCTGGTGAAACGCCCGCGGAATCGGCATCGACCGAGACGAAGATGCCGCCCTGGGTCATCCGCTCCTCATAGAAGCGTGCTTCGTCCTCGTCCACGCCATGGCTGGTCAGCACGCCGAGCAACCCGCCCGCAGCAGCGCCTATGGCGGTCCCAGTGATGGCAGCGCCGCCGACGGCCGCCTCGGCAATTGCCCCCGCAGCGATAAAGGGTCCGACACCCGGAATTGCGAGCGCGGCAATACCGAAAAGCGCGCCCAGACCTGCGCCCGCCGCCGCTGTGCCCAAGACGTCGCGTGTCTGCTCCTCGCCCGCGCCATCGGTCGTGCTGGCCTTGCCGTTTTCGGAACGGGCAATGATCGAAATCGCGCTGTCGGCTACGCCTGCCGCGCGGAGCTGATCGACCGCCCGTCCGGCCTGGCGCTGGTCATCGAAAATGGCGGATACAAAACTGTTATGCATGGGGGTTCTCCTGTGTCACCCGGCCCGACACAGCAGATACGGGGCGAACTGGGGTCCGTTCCCGTTCGCGATCGGCGCACATGACCGAAATACCCCCGATTCGGGGGCAGAATCGCGAAAGGCGCACTTTTCTGCGAGGTTTCTCCCCATGACCCGAAAAATTTACATGTCTGCGCAACACGACCGGATCGTTAACCCGAATCTGAAGATATTAACCATTTCGATTGTCCCGTTTCGGTTACCTTAATCCGTCGGTCCCCTCATTCTGCGTTGATGTCCATCTGGTCAAATCATGGAAAAAACGCAGATTTTCCCGCCTTGGGCAATAGCTGCGACCGATTTGCAACCGATTCCAACCCGCTGGGCCAGTTCCGGTGGCATCAACCATTTTTGGCCAGCATCCCCCTAAATGAGGGGGAAAACCGCATCGGGCTGATACCCAAGGGGCCGTCACGTTAACCATTGCTTGAGGCGAGAACTTCTAGGGAGTGCCAGCCCAAGATGGGGGATCGGGCGCTATCAACAAGGAAGTCGCAATCGTTTGTCGGATGGCACCAGACGATTGCGCATACAGGGGCGACATATGGAACTGAAAAAGGCAACGCTCATCGGGTCGGGGATCATCTTTGCAGCGGTTGCTGCCGCATCCATCTATGTCGGCGCAACCATCAGCACCATCAGCGTGGGCGGCCCTGTCGTCGCCAGCAATCAGCAGGCTTCCGATCTGGTCGCCGATATCCTGCCGCCGCCGGTCTACATCCTTGAATCCTATCTTGTGGCGCGGCTGGCCATGGTGGAACCGCGAGCACTCGCCCGCCACGCAGTCCGACTGGAAAAGCTGCAGGGCGAATATGAGGCCCGCCAGTCGCACTGGCGCCAGTCCACCCTGCCCGACCCGCTCAAGGCCCAACTCGACAGTGTCGATGTTCCGGCAAAGCAATTTTTCGCCGAGGCCGAAGAGCGCCTGATCCCTAGCCTGAAGCGGGGCGACATGGCGGGGGCCAATGCAAGCATGGACCGTCTGGCACGAGCTTATTCGGCGCATCGACGCGAGATCGACGCGCTGGTCGAACAAACCGCTGCCTATCAGGCCGAAATGAGGACAGATGGTGAGGCCAAGGCCAATTTCGCCTTCTGGACAATGGCGCTGGCGGGTCTGGCACTGGCTCTCGTCCTGGCAGGAGCGAATATCCTGCTGTCGCGCTATGCGATTGTGCCGCTCAAGTCGGTCGCCGATGCGATGCGGCGCATGGCGGGGGGCGATCTCGACGCCAGGGCGGATGTCGAAAAGCCCGTCGAGGAGATCGGCAGCATGATTGCCGCGATCGAGGTGTTCCGCGACGCTTCCAAATCCCGCCATGCTGCCGAGCAGAAACAGGCCTTCATCGTGCGTGAACTCACGGGCGGGCTCGACGCGCTGGCCGCCAAGCAGCTCACCCACCGGATCGATGCCAAATTCCCGCCGGAATATGAGGCGCTAAGGACCAGCTTCAACCAGACCATGGCGGAACTGTGCGAGGTGCTCAGCCATACGGTCGCCTCTGCGGGCCATGTTCTGAATGGCGCGGCGGAAATCCGCTCGGCCTCGAACGATCTTGCCCAGCGCACCGAACAACAGGCGGCCAATCTCGAGGAGAGCGCCGCAGCGATGCGCGAAGTGACCGAGATCGTGCAGCAGACCGCAAAGAACGCCAGCGAGGTCGGGCGAGACATTTCCGAAGCGCATGTCAGCGCGGCCGATGGTGGAAAGGTCGTCGCGCGCGCGGTGACTGCGATGGACAGCATCCAGAAATCGGCGAGCCAGATCACCAGCATCATCGACGTGATCGATGGCATTGCCTTCCAGACCAATCTGCTCGCACTCAATGCCGGGGTCGAAGCGGCGCGCGCCGGCGAGGCAGGCAAGGGCTTTGCCGTCGTCGCCAACGAGGTCCGCGCGCTCGCCCAGCGTTCCGCCGACGCTGCACATGACATCAAGAACCTGATCACCGCATCGCACCAGTCGGTGGCCGAAGGCGTGGCACTGGTGGACGAGACCGGCGCGGTGCTGCTGCATATCGGCGAGCGCGTCGCCGCGATCAATGCGCGTATTGCCGATATTGCCGATTCGGCCCAGGCCCAGGCGGTGCGGCTGCAACAGGTCAATAGCGCTGTAAACGACATGGACAAGATGACCCAGCAGAACGCGGCCATGGTCGAGCAATCGAACGCCGCCGCGCGCAGCCTCGCCGACGAGGCGAACGAACTGGCCACTCTGGTCGAAGCTTTCGAGACAGGCCAGCGCCGCGATGCTGCTGCGTCTGCACATAAGCGAAGCCCCGTCCGCACCCCGACAATCGCTGGAAATCTGGCGCTCAAGACAGCGGACGGCGACTGGTCACGGTTCTGAAGCAGCTTGAGCATTGGCGGCGCGAACCGCCTGCCGATACCGATCACTACTCATCGCTATTCAATCATAATTGGATGTTAACCCTAAATTCAGCGCTTTGCGTAACCTTGCTGCTCATTCGCTATTCCAGACGGCCTTGCAGGGAGGCCGAAGCCCATCTCGGCTTTTCCGACCGGATCGGAAAGCGGGCCTTCTGGCTGGCGCGAAAGGGCAGGACAGATGCAGATCGGCAAGGCTATGCTGGGGGGGACCGGCATCATATTCGCAACCGTGGCAGCCACGGCACTGTTCGTCGGCGCGGCCATGGCGACGATCAGTGTCGGCGGCCCGATCTCCGACGACAATCAGCAGGCGTCCGATCTGGTCGCCGATATCCTGCCGCCCCCGGTCTATATTCTCGAATCCTATCTGGAAGCGCGCCTTGCCATGGCAGAGCCTGCCCGGCGCGATCGTCATGCCGAGCGGCTGACCCGCTTGCGGGGCGAATTCGACGCACGCCAGAAGCACTGGGCCGCCTCCACCCTGCCCGATGACCTGAAGGCGCAAGTCCGCAAGGTCGAGACCCCCGCCCGCCGCTTCTATGCCGAGGTCGAACAGAATTTCCTGCCCAGCCTGAAGCGCGGCGACGAGGCGGCTGCGCGGCAGAGCGTCGCGCGGCTCGCTGCGGCCTATACCGATCACCGCCGCGAGATCGACCGGCTGGTCGAGCAGACGGCGGTCTACCAGGCCAGCACGCGCGAGACCGGCGAGAGCTATGTAACGCTGGCCTTTGTCGCGATGGCGGTGGCTGGGCTGGTGCTGCTGCTGGTGCTGGCCGGGGCCAATCTGCTGCTGCGCCGTCATCTGGTCGATCCCCTGAAGGCGGTGTCAGGAGTGATGTGGCGCATGGCGGAAGGTGACCTGAAGGCCGAGGCGAGGCTCGACAAGCCGATGGGCGAGATCGCCGAGATGATGAGCGCGATCGAGGTTTTCCGCAAATCGTCGCAGGCCTGTCTGGCGGCGGATGTCCAGGCGGGCGTCGTGCGCGAACTGACCCTGGGGCTCGAAGCGCTGGCCAGTCGCAATCTCGCCTATCGCATAACCGCGAGCTTTCCGCCCGAGTTCGATCCGCTGCGGATCAGCTTCAACAGCGCAACCGAGACGCTGTGCGCAGTGGTGACGCAGACCGCCTCTTCCGCGACCAACGTGCTCAACGGAGCGGCCGAAATACGATCGGCGTCGGGCGATCTGGCGCAGCGCACCGAGCAGCAGGCTGCGAATATCGAGGAGAGCGCTGCTGCCATGCGCGAGGTGACCGGCATGGTGCAGCAGACCGCGAGGAGTGCGATCGAGGTCGGCCAGCAGGTCTCCGACGCGCATGGCAGCGCGACCGAGGGCGGCATGGTGGTCACCCGTGCGGTCGAGGCGATGGGCCAGATCCAGAAGTCCGCCAACGAGATCACCAGCATCATCGACGTGATCGACGGCATCGCGTTCCAGACCAATCTGCTCGCGCTCAACGCTGGGGTCGAGGCCGCGCGCGCGGGCGAATCGGGCAAGGGCTTTGCCGTTGTCGCCAACGAGGTCCGCGCGCTCGCCCAGCGATCCGCCGATGCTGCCAGCGACATCAAGGCGCTGATCGGGGCGTCGCACGCATCGGTAGCCGAAGGCGTGGCGCTGGTCGACGAAACCGGCACCGTGCTGACGCGGATTGGCGAGCGCGTCGCCGCGATCAACGACCGCATCGCCGAGATTGCCGATTCCGCCCAGGCCCAGGCGCTGCGCCTGCAGCACGTCAACCAGGCGGTGGGCGACATGGACAAGATGACGCAGCAGAACGCCGCTATGGTCGAGCAATCCAACGCCGCCGCGCGCAGCCTCGCCGACGAGGCGAACGACCTCGCCCGGCTGGTCGAGGGCTTCGACACCGGCCAGCGCGCAAGCTCGCCCGCCGCGCCCCCCGCCCGCGCGAGGCATCGGCCCGCGCCGGTAGTCGGCAATCTGGCGCGGAAGGCCGATCCCGAGGAAGAGGACTGGGCGAGCTTCTAGCCTGCCATCAGCCATCGCGCAGTCTTTGCGGGAACTTTGACCTCCATCAATGTTGACCCGGATGAACCGGCATAATCTGCGGGCATGTGGACATATCACCCCGATCTGCTCAGCCGCCCCGTGCCGCGTTATACGAGCTATCCCACGGCCGCCGATTTCGGCGAGGATGTGGGTGCTGGCGACTATGTGCGCGCGCTCGATGCGGTGGAATCGGGGGCCCCTCTCTCGCTCTATGTCCACATACCCTATTGCGAGCAGATCTGCTGGTATTGCGGCTGCAACACCGGTGCCGCCAACCGCAAGCATCGGCTGACCGATTACCTCACCGCGCTGCGTGCCGAGATCGCGATGGTCGCCAAGCGGCTGGGCGGGCGCGGACGCGTGCAGCATATCGCCTTTGGCGGAGGCAGCCCCAATGCCATCGCTCCGGTCGAGTTCGTGCGCCTGCTCGACCGGATCATGACGGTGTTCGATTGTTCGCACCCCGAAGTGTCGATCGAGATCGATCCGCGCAACTTCACCTCGGAATGGGCGCTGGTTCTCGCTTCCTCGCAGGTCAGCCGGGTCAGCATGGGCGTGCAGACCTTCGCGCCGCATATCCAGGCGGCGATCGGGCGCATCCAGCCGCTCGACCATATCGAGACCGCGATGACCTCGCTTCGCATGCGCGGGATCGATGCGATCAATTTCGATCTGATGTACGGCCTGCCCGGCCAGCATCTCGACGATCTCGACGCGACGCTGCAGCAGACCATCCGCCTCGCGCCCAGCCGCATCGCGCTGTTCGGCTATGCCCATCTGCCGAACATGATCCCCCGGCAGAAGCGAATCGATGCGCGCGACCTGCCCGATGATCGCGAGCGCTTCGAGCAGGCCGCCTATGGCTATCTGACGCTGACCCAGGCCGGCTATGTGCCTGTCGGTTTCGACCACTTCGCGTTGCCCGGTGATCCGCTAGCCGCCGCGGCGCGCGAAGGCCGGGTGAACCGCAACTTCCAGGGGTTCACGCATGACGGCGCATCCACCTTGCTCGGCTTTGGTGCCAGCGCGATCAGCATCTTTCCTGACCTAATCGTCCAGAACGAGAAGAATGCCGGCCCCTATCGCAAGCTGGTGAGCGATGGCCGGCTGACCCCCACCCGCGGTGTCGCGCTCAATGCCGACGATATCCGCCGCGCCGACATCATCAACGCGCTGCTCTGCCACGGCCGCGCGACCCTCGATCCCGAGTTCCTCCCTACTGCCCGCGCCGTGCTGACCGAGTTCGAGCGGCGCGGGCTCCTTTTTTGGGAGGACGGGACGCTTGTCCTAGCCAAGGGGTCAGAGCCTTATGCGCGCGTGGTCGCCGCGCAGTTCGACGGCTTCAGGGGCAGCATTCATCCGCATTGCGGTCCGGCCAGGCTGCATTCTGCCGCGCCCGCCTGCTGACGACGGCACAGCCCTGGCCGACCTCCGGAAATGGCGGAGGCCGCAGGATCATATCGCGCCTGCGGCCTTGAGATTGTCGATCGTCTGCTGGTCCATGCCCAGCAAGGATCCATAAATCTCGTCATTATGCTCGCCAATGCTCTGCGGCGCGAGGCTGCGGATTCCGCTCGGCGTGTCGGACAGTTTTGGGAAACTGTTCTGCATCGCGAACTTCCCCCAGCGCGGGCTATCGACCTCGACCAGCGCCTCGCGCGCCCTGAAATGCTCGTCCTCGAGCATGTCCGCCGCGCCGTAGATCCTGCCGGCGGGCACGCTGTACTCGATCATCAGTGCCTCGACTTGCGCGACGGTCAGCGTCTTCGTCCAGGCCTCGATCAGGTCGTCGAGCTCCTTCTGCCGCTCGCCGCGCGCAACGTGCGAGGAATAGCGCGGATCGGTGGCGAGCTCGGGCCGCCCCATTGCCTGGCACAGCCGCGCGAACACCGCGTCCTGATTGGCACCAATGAGATATTCGCCGTCGCTGCACTGGTACACGTTGCTCGGCGCGATGCCTTCCAGGATCGATCCGGTGCGCTTGCGGACATGGCCGCTGACCATATATTCGGGCACCAGGCTTTCCATCACCTGCAGCACCGCCTCGTACAGCGCGCTGTCGACGACCTGCCCCTTGCCCGTGCGTTCGCGCGCATGCAGCGCCGCGAGCGCGCCCATGCAGCCATAGGTCGCCGCCAGGCTGTCGCCGATCGAGACGCCCATCCGGCTGGGCGGACGGTCGGGATCGCCGACGATCGCGCGCCAGCCGCCCATCGCCTCACCGATGCCGCCAAAGCCCGCGCGGCTCGAATAGGGCCCGGTCTGGCCATAGCCCGAGACGCGCACGATGATGAGACGCGGGTTGATGGCGTGCAGCGCATCGGGACCCAGCCCCCATTTCTCGATCGTGCCGGGCTTGAAATTCTCGATCAGGATATCGGCATGCGCGGCAAGCTTGCGGACGATCTCCTGCCCTTCGGCGATGCGCAGATTGGCGCTGACCGACTTCTTGTTGCGGGCAACGACCTCCCACCACAATTTGTGCTCGCCATGGCCCCAGTTGCGCATCGGGTCGCCGCCGCCTTTCCCGTCGACAGCCGGGGGCTCGACCTTGATCACTTCGGCCCCCATGTCGCCGAGCAACTGGCCGCAGAACGGGCCTGCGATCAGCTGCCCCAGTTCGACGACCCGAATGCCTGCCAATGCCCCCCGGTTTTCCTGGCTCATCTCATCCGTCCCTTATTCTGCCGCAACGGCGTAATCGGCCCAGCGCGGCTGGATCGGCGCAGGGAGCCCGGTTTCTGCCTCGCAATTGGCGCGCAGGACATCGATTCCCGGGCCATAGTCGAACAGCGGCAATTCTCCCCGATCGGCGCGCAATTCTGTCCGCAACTTTTCGGTCGCGGCGGCATCGATCACGCCCTCGCCATCGGCGATCACGCCATAGGCCCTGGCGCCTGTCGGCGTGACCAGACCCTGGCGGATTTCCTTGCCGACCAACTCGGGATCGCGATCGAGCGGGTCGCCCCAGCCGCCGCCGCCCCAGGTGATGAAGTGCAGGACATCGCCGGCTTCGATGGCGACGTCCTCCACCTTGTTGCCGACGATGGTTTGCGTGCCATCGGGCTTTTCCAGAATCTTGCGCGCGCGTGCCCCCGGCTTGCCGCCATTGACGCCCCAGGGCGGCACGAACCAGCGATCGTCGTGAATCGCGATGACGCCGGATTCGAGGAAGCGATAGGTCATCACGATGCCGTTGCCGCCGCGGTGCAGCCCCGCGCCGCCGCTGTCGGCCACGGTCTCGTAGCGTTCGATGACCAGCGGGAAATAGCGCTCGAGAAACTCGTTGGGCACATTGGTGAAGCCCGGCCAGAGCGAGTGGCCATCGGGGCCATCGCCCATCGGCCGACCCGGAATGCCGCCAAAGCCGATCTGGAACAGCTGGAACCAGTCGCCCTTCTTGTCTGTCCCTGCATAGAACAGGTGCGGGCTCGAGGAGAAACCGGCCGCGTTGAGGAATTCAGGCGTCTTCTGACCCAGTAGCCCGCCCAGAATGTCGAAGATGCGGCCCAGCGCATGGGTGCGGCCCGACAGCGCGGCGGGATAGCGCGGCTTGAGCAGCGATCCTTCGGGGATGCGCACCTCGATCAGGTCGTAGAACCCGTCGTTGAACAGGATCTGCGGATCGAAGACCATGATCATGTAGATGCCGAAGAACATCTTGAACATGTTCTCGTTGAGCAGGAAGTTGATCGAGGCCTGGCTCTGCGGATCGGTGCCGTCGAAATCGAGGATGACGGTATCGCCCTCGCGCCACATGGTGCACTTGAGCTTGTACGGGCCATAGCCCATGCCGTCGTCGCAGATATAATCCTCGAAGCTCACCGGCTCCTCGCTGATCGCCTGGGCGAGCAGCGTCTTCATCGCGCGGTGGTTGCGCGCCAGCAGTTCCTGCGTCGCCGAGACATAGGTATCGACGCCGAAGCGCTCGCTCATCTCGATGACGCGGCGCGCGGCGACGCGGCACGAGGCGATCAGCGCGTTGAGGTCCGCCGCGCACCAGGCGGGGGTGCGGCTCTGGTGCAGCACCAGCTTGACCAGATCCTCGTTATATTCGCCCTTCTTCCAGATCTTGACCGGCGGAATGCGCACGCCTTCTTGGAAGATGTTGGTCGCGTCGATCGGCATCGATCCGGGCACCTTGCCGCCGATATCGCTCTGATGGCCGAACATCGCGGTATAGGCGAGCAGGCGGCCATCCTTGAACACCGGCAGCAGCACCAGCCAGTCGTTGCAATGGCTGATCGCGCCACCGACCGAATAGGGATCGGACAGGAAGATCATGTCGCCATCTTCGAGCGTGCCGTCATAGCCCTGGAGAAAGCCGCCGATGAAGCTGCCGAACTGGCCGACGATCATCCGGCCCTCATGGTCGGCGATCAGTGGAAAGGCATCGCCCTGTTCGCGGATGCCGGGCGACATGGCGGTGCGCACCAGCGTCGCGTCCATCTCGATACGCGCATTGCGCAGCGCGTTCTCGATGATGTCGAGCGTGACCGGATCGATCGTCTTCTTCTCGAACGGGGTGGTGTCGCTCTGGATGATGGTTGCGGGCATGGTTTTCAGTTCCCCGTCTTCAGCGTGATCAGGATGTTGCCGACACTGTCCACCGTGCCGGTGCAGTCCGCCTCGATCAGCGTGGTGGAATCCATTTCGATGACGATGGCCGGGCCCGGGATCACGTCCCCGGCGAGCAGCTTCGACCGGTCGTAGATGATCGCCGGGACCATCTGGCCGTCTATCCACAGCTCGTGATCGCGCAGCTTGGCCGCCGATGGATCGCCATTGCCCTCGGGCAGCTTCGCGGCGGGCAGGTCGAGCGCCTTGCCCATCGCCACCGCACGCAGGTTCACGATCTCGTGCTCGCTATCCATGTTGAAGGTGAACAGCCGGTGGTGCTCCTCGTCGAAGCGTCCGGTCAGCCATTCGATGCCGTGCGTGTGCAGGTCGTCGCGGGTGACCGACATCGGCACCTCGAACGCCTGGCCGGCATAGCGGACATCGACTTCGAAGCTGATGGTGACATCGTCCTTGGCGACGCCCTCTGCGACCAGCTCGTCGCCGATCTGCGCCGCCATTTCGTCGAGAATGCCGCCCAGCTCCTCGAGCGTCGTCTGCGAAGCCAGCCGCGAGAAGCTGCGCGCGGTTTCGGTGCGCATCCGCGTCGTCGCATCGCCGAGCGCGCACAGCACGCCGGGCGAGACCGGCGAGATGGCGGGCCAGCTGCCCATCAGCCGGGCGACGGCATTGACGTGGAGCGGCCCTGCCCCGCCAAAGCCCATCAGCGCGAAATCGCGCGGGTCATAGCCCTGCTGCACCGAGATCATGCGCAGCGCGCCGAACATGTTCTCGTTGACGATATCGATAATGCCGCGCGCGGCGGCATAAAGGTCGATCCCCAGCGCATCGGCGATGGTCTGCACCGCCTTTTTTGCGCCTTCGCGGTCGAGCTTGAACGTGCCACCGAGCAGCGCTTCGGGAAGATAGCCCAGCACGACATTGGCATCGGTCACCGTGGGCAATTCGCCGCCCTTGCCATAGGCGACCGGACCCGGCACGGCGCCCGCCGATTGCGGCCCTACTCGAAGGGCGCCGGTGAGTTCGGGCACATAGGCGATCGATCCGCCGCCAGCGCCCACGGTCTTGACGTCGAGCGCGGAGGCACGAACCGACAGGTGCCCGACCTCAGTGGTGCGCACACGGCGCGCCTCCAGATTCTCGATCAGCGCCACATCGGTCGAGGTGCCGCCGACATCGAGCGTCAGGATGTTCCTGATCCCGGCGTTCCTGCCGACCCAGATCGCCCCGGTCACGCCGCCCGCAGGCCCGGACATCAGCAGCGAAACGGGATGCTCCTCGGACTTTTCGGAGGACATCAGGCCACCGTCCGAGCGGAGCAGCGCCAGCTTGCCCGCCATGCCCGCATCGCGCAGCCGGCTGCGCAGGTTGCGGACATAGCGGCCCACGACCGGGCGCACCGCCGCATTGGCGACCGTGGTCAGGGTGCGCTCATATTCCTGCATTTCGGGCAGCACGGCATGGCTCAGCGAGATCGGTATATCGGGCAGGATTTCGGCTGCGAGTTCGGCCACGCGCTTCTCGTGCGCGCCGTTGAGATAGGCGTTCATCAGGCTGACGGTCAGCGCTTCCACGCCCTGCGCCTTGAGCTTCAGCAGCGCCGCGCGGATATCGTCATCGTCAATGGGCCGCATCTCCTCGCCCTGCGCCGACATGCGCCCCTTGATCTCGACCGTGTCCTCCAGCGCGGCAAGCGGGGTTGGCTTGGGCCAGACGATCCAGCCTGCCAGACCGCCCGGCACGAAGCTGCGTGCGATCTGCATCACCTGGCGGTACCCCTGGGTGACGATCAGCCCGACGCGCGCGCCCTTGCCCTCCAGCACCGCATTGGTCGCGACCGTAGTGCCGTGCAGGAAGATCTCGACATCCGCCGGGGTAATGCCCGCGGTCGCGCAGATCGCCTGGACCCCGGTCAATATGCCCTCGGAACTGTCATGCGGGGTCGAAGGGGTCTTGTGCCGCCAGAAGGCGCCCGATTGTTCGTCGAACAGCAGCAGATCGGTAAATGTGCCGCCGACATCGACACCCAGCCTGTAACCCATTCCTTCACCCCTTCGCTTGCCGGACCTGTCGCCGACACAATTGCTCTGTACCCGTTCCTCAGGCCGCCGCGCGCGCGACCAGCGATGGCAGCTCGCGGCCCAGAATTCCGGCCATCCAGCGATTGGCGGCGATGGCGGCGTCCAGGTCCATGCCATGGTCCAGCCCCGACCGCTCGGCCAGATAGATCAGCTCTTCGGTCGCGATGTTTCCGGTCGCCCTGGGCGCAAACGGGCAGCCGCCCAGCCCACCCAGGCTCGCATCGAGCACGGAAACGCCCGCCTGAATCGCCGCCCAGGCATTGGCGATCCCGGTGCCCCGCGTGTTGTGGAAATGCGCGCGCAAGGGAATGTCGGCGGGCACGAATGCGTTCAGCCGTCCGTACAGGTCGGTCACCTGCGCCGGCACGCCGACGCCGATCGTGTCCGCGAGCGCGATCTCGGACGGTCCTGCCTCGAGCACGGCTTTGGCGATATCGACGATCCGCTGCGCAGGGACATCGCCCTCGAAGGGGCAGCCGAACGCGGCGGAGATGGTGACCTGGGCGATCAGGCCGTTTTCCCTGGCAAAGCGGATCATCTCGCTCGCCTCTGCTATGCCCTCGGCGACGGTCTGGCCCTGGTTCTTCTGCCCGAACGTGTCGGTGGCAACGATGACGCAGCCGATCTCGTCGACCCCGCGCCTGCCGCCCTCCTTGGTCGCCAGGGCGCGGAGCACGCCGCGCTTGTTGAGCGTCAGGCCGATATAGGACACGTCCTCGCGGTCGGGCAGCCCGGCGATCACAGCTTCGGCATCGGCCATTTGCGGCACGCGCTGCGGATGGACGAAGCTTGCCACCTCGAGCCGCCGCGCGCCCGCGTCGATCATCCGCCCGATCATCGCCAGCTTGTCGGCGGTGGAGACGATGTCCGGTTCATTCTGCAGGCCGTCACGCGGGCCGACTTCGACAATCTTGATGCTGGTCATGGCCATGTTTGTATACATTTCATCCTGATGCGTCCAGCGTGCGCGAAAAATGGCTCAGTCATTGGCCTGGCGCTGCTCCTTGTGGCGCTTGGCGCTGGTGCTGAAGACGTGAAAGGCGCGGCGGATATGGCTGGTCATCACCGCGCGCGCCCAGAGCGAATCGCGCGCGCCGAACGCGGCGATCAGTTCGCGATGCTCGCGCGCCGATTGCAGCAGCTCCTCGGTCTTGTACTGCGCAGCCGTGCGCCGGACGACCGGCTGCTCGACCAGCATCGGCAGCATGGCGGACAGGCGGGGCGACCGTGCTGCCTCAAGGATGATGTCGTGGAACCGCCGGTTCTGCGTCAGAAACGCGGCGACATCGGGCGGACTGCACCGCACCGCCGCGTCGAGACGGTCGGAAATCCGGCTCAATTCCTCGAGCTGCCGGGCCGAGATAGTGCGCGCGGCGCGGCTGGCGGCATGGCCTTCGAGCATGCCGCGCAGCACGAACATCTCGTCGATATCGTCGGCCGACCAGTCCGCGACAAACAGCCGCTTGGAATCGCTGCGCACGATCAGCAGCTCGTTCTCGAGCCGCCGTACCGCCTCGCGCACCGGGGTCCGCGAGACGCCGGAAATGCGCGCAAGCTGCTCCTCGGTCAGCTGCTGGCCCGGCTCCGCCCGCCCCGAGAGCACGAATTGACGGATCTTGTCATAGGCTATGTCCGACGCGCGCGGCGATGTGGCCTTTTCCATAAACATCCATCCCGTCCCAGCGGCGCACGCACCCCCGGCGTCCCATGCCCGGTGCGTGCCCCAAATTGCGCTGATCTTGCGTCAACCCAATTTCGGTCTTGACGATAGACATTTGTATACAATACCGTCAAGCCATGGATCGCGGTCGGACCAACCGATGCAGACGGTCCCGAAAGGTGGGGTAGCGTATGGCAGATGATCGCCGCATCAAGGTGATAGTACCCATTCCCATGGACGAGGCCGGGGTCGCAGCCCGCGCCGCGCAACTGCCTTCCGATTTCGTCCGTCCCGGATTCGCGCCAGAATTCGTTGCCGTCCCCTGGGGCGCGGCGCTGGGCGACAGCTATCACGACATGCTGCTGATGGACTGGACCGTGTTCCAGACCGGCATCACCGCCGAGGACGAGGGCTATTCGGGCGTGCTGATCGACACGGTCAGCGATTCGGGGCTGCGCGCGCTGCGATCGCGCCTGACGATCCCGGTCATCGGCCCGGGCGAAGCCGCCTTTGCCGCCGCGATGATGCTGGGCAAGAAATTCTCCGTGCTCACCATGTGGCCCGAATGGTTTCCGCTCTACCAGAAGACACTGACCGAATATGGTTTCTGGGACCGCGTCGCCTCGCTGCGGTCGATCGACACCCGGCCCGATGTCACCGAGCTTCTGGCTGGCAAGGAAGAGGTGATCTTCGACAAGCTCAAGGCCGAGGCAACGCGGGCAATGGAGGAAGACGGCGCGGACGTGATCGTGCTCGGCTCCACCACCATGCACCAGTCGGCGGCGTTCCTCGCGGCGAACCTGCCGATCCCGGTGATCAATCCCGGCCAGGTGGCGTGGAAATTCCTCGAAGGGCTGATCGAATGCGGCCTCACCCACAGCAAGAAGGCCTTCCCGATGCCGGAAGTGCCCAAGGATGCAGACATCAGAAAGGGTTGGTTTTGATGACAGACTGGTCACCCGGCGCTGCGGGCCAGGCCCCGCTGCCTTATCCGTTCTATATCGACATCGTCACCAAGCGCTATTTCGACGGCGTCGACAACAAGAACATGGACCAGGTGCTCAACTGCTTCGCGCCTGATGCGCGCCTGACCGAGGTCACGTCTAACACCGTGCATGAAGGGCGCGAGGCGATCCGTGCAATGTTCGTCAAGCTGTTCGCCGATTTCGAGCAGATCTGGCACGGCAATTTCGTCCATGTCGCCGATCCGCAATCGAACGCGGTCTGCTCGCAGTTCACCGTGCTGATCACCCCCAATGGCGGCGAGCAGCTGCGCTACGAGAACTGCAACCGCTTCTACCTCAAGGACCGGCTGTTCCAGGAGGTGTTCGTGTACATGAGCGGCGACAATCTGCTGAAAGAAGGGGATCTCTGATGCAATATGCCCCGACAATGAGCCGCGAGGCGCTGATCGAGTTCGCGACCCAGAGCTATTTCGCCAGCGTGGACCGAAAGGACATGGCGGCAACGCTCGCCTGCTTCCAGGACGAGGCGCTGTTCACCGTCCAGACCAGCTTCACAACCCATGCCGGCAAGGCCGCGATCGAACGGATGTTCACCGATTTCTTCGGCGCTTACGAGAAGATCGTGCACCGCGATTTCACCTGCACCGTCGACGATACCAATGGGCGGATAGCCGCGAGCTTCATCGCCGAACTGACCGCCGCGGACGGCAGCGTCACCACCTTGCACAACACCAATTTCTGGCGGCTGCGCGACGGCAAGTTCCAGGAAGTTTACGTCTATATGAGCGGGGCCAACGTGCTGGTCTGAAGACCGGCACGAGCAACACCCGCCAAGAAGAACCAAGGGTTCGGGGGAACCCAAGCACCTCAGGGAGTTCACAGCATGCGCCTATCCAGTCTGTTTGCCGCAGCATCGGCCACCGTCCTTGCCAGCGCACTGGCGACACCCGCCTTCGCGCAGATGGCCGAACAGGCCGAGACTGACGACAATGTCATCATCGTCACCGCGCGGCGGCAGAACGAAAGCCTGGCCGATGTTCCGGCATCGGTGACCGTGCTCACCGCCGATGCGATCCAGAAGACCGGGGTCGAAACCGCCGATCAGTTCGTTCAGCTGACTCCGGGCGTCACCATCGTCACCGGCACCGCCGAGGCGGGTGACACGCAGATCAACATCCGCGGCATCAACGGCGCGCGCGACGCCGAAAGCTCGGTCGCGCTGGTCGTCGACGGCATCCTCAAGACCAATACCGCGCAGCTCAACCAGAACCAGGGAACCATTCGCCAGATCGAGATCCTCAAGGGTCCGCAGGGCGCGCTCTATGGCCGCAATGCCGCAGCGGGCGCGATCGTCATCCAGACGATGAAGCCGAGCGACCGGCTCGAGGCAGGCATCGAGCTCAGCGCCGCGGAGCAGCAGACCTATAGAGGCAATGCCTTCATCTCGGTCCCGCTCGGCGAGAATGCCGGCTTCGTCCTGTCGGGCAGCTATCTCAAGACCGATGGCTTCTATCGCAACATCTTCCTCAACAATTCCAAGACCATCGACGATCAGGAAGTCTGGTCGGTCGATGGCCGCTTCGTCGCGCAGCTCGGCGACCGGACCGAGATTGACGCCAAGGCGCGCTATTCGGACCTGACCGGTGCGTCGATCGCGTTCAACGCCTCCTTCCACCTGCCCAATTTCGCGGCTGCCAACCCGGCATTTTTCGAGGACGTGAACCGCCACCCGTTCAGCTTCTACAACAATATCCGCCCGACCAACGACCAGACAACCTTCGACGCCTCGATCAAGCTCGAGCATGAGTTCGACTTTGCCAAGCTGACCCTGTGGGGCCTGTACAGCGATGTCGACCAGTCGCTGACTGCCGACGGCACCTCGGCGGACTTTGCGCGCTTCACCTTCCCCGGCGCGACCCCCGCCTCGGTCGCGGCGTCCAATGCCTGTTTCCAGAGCACCGCGCAGCTTACCGGCTTCCCGGTGAACCAGCCCGGCTTCATCGGCGCGACCCCGGTGCCCTTCATCTTCGCGCCCGCGACCGGATCGACCTTCGGCCCGTACAGCCCGACGACCTGCGACGGCACGCAGTACCAGATCCGCCAACAGGAGGATTTCAGCGGCGAAATCCGCCTGTCCTCGAACGGCGACGGGCCGTTCAGCTGGCAGCTCGGCGCCTATTATCTCAACATCAGCCGCGATGTCGGCGTCAGCCTGGGCGCGGACCTTGGCCAGGGCATCATTCGCCAGCTCTACAACGCCCCCAACAGCACCAACCCGACCACACAGCTGTATTTCGACCGGTTCAGCACCGACGTCTATGCCGCATTCGGCTCGGCCGAGTATAACTGGAACGACCGGGTGAATATCGGCCTCGCCCTGCGTTACGATATCGAGGACCGCAGCGTGTCCAACCGCGTGCCCCTGGTGCTCGATCCGTTCACCGGCGGACCGATCAACCCCGGCCAGGTGGCCGGGCCGATCGCCGACAAGTCGAACAGCTACAAGCAGCTGCAGCCCAAGCTGACCTTCCGCTGGTCCCTGGCCGACAACGTCAACGTCTATGCCAACTGGGGCATCGGCTTCAAGGCGGGCGGTTTCAACAACTCGGGCTCTGCCGCGATCGTCGATCAGGCGTTCAACCAGTTCATCGGATCGAACGTCCGCATCACCGACGATTACCGCAAGGAGCGCTCGAGCGCGTTCGAGGGAGGAATCAAGGGATCGATCCTCGATGGCAAGGTGACCTTCGACCTCGCCGGCTATTATACCGATGTGAAGGACATGCAGTTCTTCGAATTCTTCGTCGGCGGCTTCGGCCTGCTGCGCGTGGTGTCGAACATCGACAAGGTCGAATTGTATGGCGCGGAACTGAACCTCAATGCCGAGGTGACGCCGGGCTGGACGATCTTCGGCGCGTTCAACGTGACCGAAAGCGAGATCAAGCAGAACGCCTCGCGCCCGCAGACGGTGGGCAACAAGTCGCCGTCGACCGCCGACTACACGATCAACCTGGGCACCCAGATCGTCGCGCCGATTGCCCGAAGCTTCGATCTGGTCGCGCGCGCCGATTACCGCATCACCGGGCCGACCTGGTTCCACACGCTTCAGAACGACACCGTACCGACCATCTTCAGCGGCCTGCTGCCGGGGTCCGCGCTGGCGCTGCCCGCCTTTGTCGGCGATGCCAATTATGCGGTGACGCGGCGCGATGCGTTCGGCGTGCTCGACGTGCGTGCGGGGCTGGAAGGCGAGCAGTGGCGCGTGACCCTGTTCGCGGACAATGTGCTCAACCGGCGTTACCTGAACGAAGTCATCACCGCTGCGGAATTTGGCGGATCGTTCATCTCGCCCGGCGGCCTGCGCCGGATCGGCGTCGAGGTCGGCTACAAGTTCTGATGCCTGCTGCTGGCACCACCCGCGCCCCGACGCGGGTGGTGATCAGGCCTTGAGATAGATCCAGCCGGCCCAGAGCCAGCCGATGATCAGCAGCGTGCCGCCGATCGGCGTCACCGCGCCCAGCCAGCGCGGTGCACCCAGCGCCATGGCGTAGAGCGTCAGCGCGAAGATCGCCGCGCCGACCAGCAGCGTGATCGCCGCACCCCGCGCTTGGCCCATGATCGCGAGCGCTGCAACGGCGTGCACCAGCTGGTACATCCCGCCGGTGCGGAGCCATTCGGCCTGCTGCTCGCCCGCTGCGGCATGCGCGCCGAAGGCACCGGCCGCCACCGCCAGCGCCGCCGATAGTGCCGCCAGAACCCCGATCATCATCGCGTCGCTCCCGTTATCATTGCCCCAGCAGCGCGCCGATACGCTCTGCCGCCGGTTGCCAGGCAAGCCCGCTATCGCCCAGCCAGGCGTCGTCATAATAGCTGCTATGGTAGCGATCGCCGCCATCGCACAACAGGGTGACCACGCTCCCTTGCGTACCGCTTGCCGCCATCTCTTCGATCAGCGCGGCGCAGGCGACCAGATTGGTGCCGGTCGATCCGCCGACCCGCCGCCCCAGCCGGTCGGACAGCGCGCGCATCGCGCAGATGCTGTCGCCATCATCCACCGCGATCATCCGGTCGATCACGCCGGGGATGAAGCTCGGTTCCACCCGAGGCCGCCCGATGCCCTCGATCCGGCTAGCACAGCCTTCGGGCAGCGAGGTGGCGGCGCGATCAGCAAAATGGCGATGGAACACCGAATGCACCGGGTCGGCGACGCAGAGCCGCGTGGCATAGCGCTGATAGCGCAGATACCGCCCGATCGTTGCCGATGTGCCGCCGGTGCCCGCGCCGCAGACGATCCATTCGGGCACGGGATATTCCTCCTCCGCCATCTGCGCGAAAATGCTCTCGGCGATATTGTTGTTGCCGCGCCAGTCGGTCGCGCGCTCGGCATAGGTGAACTGGTCGAGATAATGGCCGCCGGTTTCCGCCGCCAAGCGGTGCGCGACATCGTAGACTGTACGCGGATCGTCGACCTTGTGGATCTCGCCGCCCTGAAAGCGGATAGCATCGAGCTTGGCGGGCGCGGTGGTCGCGGGCACCACCGCGATGAAGCGCAGCCCCAGCATCCGCGCGAAATAGGCCTCGCTCACTGCTGTCGATCCCGACGAGGCCTCGATCACGCAGGTCTCCGGCCCGATCCATTCGTTGCACAGGGCATAGAGGAACAGCGATCGCGCCAGCCGATGCTTGAGACTGCCGGTCGGGTGCGAGCTTTCGTCCTTCAGGTACAGCGTGATGCCGGGATAGCGCGGCAGATCGAGCCGGATCAGATGCGTGTCGGCGGAGCGGTTATAATCCGCTTCGATCCGCCGGATCGCCTCGTCGAGCCAGCCGCGCGGGCACAGCTCGCTCATGCTTCGGCGTCCACCAGCCCATGGCGGATCAGCATCGCGCGCGGATCGGGATCGCGGCCGCGGAAGGCGCGGAAGCTCTCCGCCGCAGGCCGGGTCGCGCCGCGCGCCAGTATCTCGGCGCGGAAGCGGTCACCGGTCGCGCGATCGAGCAGGCCGGCCTCGACAAACGCCAGGAAACCGTCGGCAGCGAGCAGTTCGGCCCAGAGATAGCTGTAATAGCCCGAGGCATAGCCGCCCGCGAAGATATGCGAAAAGGCATGCGGGAAGCGATGCCATGCGGGCGGGCGGATCACCGCCACCTCGTCACGCACCGCCTCGATCACCTCGACGGGATCGCTGCCCATCGTGCCCAGGTGCAGCAGCATGTCGAACAGCGCGAATTCGATCTGGCGGATCAGGAACAGCCCCGCCTGGAAATGCCGCGCACGCAGCAGGCGGTCGAACAGCTCGTCCGGCAGCGGCTCGCCGGTCCTGTAATGGCCCGACATGCCGGTCAGAACCTGGCGGTCCCAGGCGAAATCCTCCATCAGCTGGCTGGGCAGCTCGACCGCATCCCATTCGAACCCGCTGGTGCCCGCGATGCTGGGGCGGTTGACCTCGGTCAGCAGCAGATGCAGGCAGTGTCCGGTCTCGTGCAGCAGCGTGCCGACATCCGAATGGCTGAGCAGCGACGGTGCATCGGGCCCGGCGGGCGAGAAATTGCTCACCATATAGGCGACCGGAAGCTGGACGTGATCGCCATCGTTGCGGCGCGGGCGCGCCTCGCCCATCCACGCACCACCGCGCTTGCCGGGCCGCGCAAACAGGTCGAGATACAGGCCCGCGATCGCCTTGCCGCTCTCGTCGACCACATCGTAAAAGCGCGCATCCTGATGGTAGAGCGACGCGCCTTCGCGCTGGATCAGGCGGATGCCGAACAGCCGCTCGAGCAGCATCTGCCAGCCCTGCATCACCTTTTCGACCGGAAAATAGCCGCGCACCTCGGCCTCATCGACCGCATAGAGCGCCTGGCGCAGCCGGTTCGAGGCGAAACCGACATCCCAGGGCTGCAGATCGGCAATGCCGAGCCTGTCGGCGGCAAAACTCTTGAGCTCATCGAGATCGCGCTGTGCCGCAGGCTTGGCGCGCGCGGCGAGATCGCGCAGGAAGCCCAGCACCGCAGCCCCGTCGGTCGCCATCTTGGTAGCAAGCGACCATTCGACAGGATCGGCAAAGCCGAGCAGCCCCGCCGCCTCGCGCCGCAATTCGAGGATGCGCGCGAT
>CAXRCQ010000054.1:0-13121 GCA_964228845.1 Blastomonas sp. | reverse complement strand
AATCGGCGGCCAGATCGAGGGACGCTATTTCGGAGGCCGTGAGCAGTCCGTCGTCCTGCGCGGTGGCCTGATCGGGCGGGGTCAGAACAAGCGCCGCCTCGTTGAGCGAGGCAATCTGAGCGCCCACGAGGCCATGGGTCGAGAAAGCGAGCACACGATAGTCGCCAAGCGGTGCGTTGCGGACATTGGGTTCGGTCGCCTCGGCCCCGGTCAGCAACAGGGTCGCATTTTCACGCAGGGCCTCCCGCATCGCCAGCAGTTCCTTCATCGAACCCGGTAGCGAAGGCAGAGCGCGAAGATCTGCCGTATCAACGGTCATTCCGCGCAACGACGCGCCTCCGGGCCTTGCTGCGGCCAGTTGCGGCGCGCCGATTCCGGCAAAGCCCTGTGCTGCCGGTTGCGTGCCGCTGCGCCGCGAATAGAGGCTCGATCGCACGGCGATCGCATAATCCTCGATCAGATACCGCGCTTTCGTCCGCGCGCCGAATGGGACGGACAGCAGGACCGACGGCGGTATCTGGGCCAGCGGCCCACCAGCTGGAAAGATCAGCCTCTTCTTGCCAGCCATGGCCTGCAGCACCCTTTGCGGAAAGAACCGCCGATAGATTTCATGCGCGGCCGCGTGGTCGAAGCCCCCGGACTTGCCATCGGCGATCGCGGTTTCCTCGAGCGAATTGCGCAGGTTCTGGATCAGGCCGGAGGTCGAGTTATAGGGCGAGATCGTGTCGCCCCAGGCCAGTCCTTCGCGGGTCAGCACCAATGTGACATTGCGGTCTTCGACCACCAGCGGAAGGATCGCGGCATCGTCCGCCCCAAGCGCAGCCTGGGCTTGGGCCAGCGTAGCCGGAGCCGGTCGCAGATATTGGGCATGATCGGGAAAGGCCATGTCGAGCGCGCGCTCGGCGCTTTCGCGCTCGGTGATCGCGGCTGCAAGCTCGGCATTCTGGGTGGTCCCACCCGCTAGGGCCTCCCGGACACGCGTTTCTGCGCTGCGCGCTGCGCGGACGCGATCAAGCGCGCGGGTGAGACCCGCAGCATCGCCGGGATAGGAAAGCTGTGCAGACGCCAGCGCCAGTTGCCCCAGCGTCACCAATTGGGCTGCGCGCCAGGCCTCTTCCTGCCGGTCATTCTGCAGCGCAACCCAGGCAAAATCCCTGAACAGCGAGTTGTTGCCCGCGCTGATGACACCGAGATTCTGGGTCCGCGCATAGCTATCCAGCAGCTTGGCTTCGTTGGCGGTGACGGTATTTGCCAGCAGAGCATAGGCGCGATCCGCCAGCCCGGCGCGCGCGTAGATGCGCGCGATCATGGCTTCGGTTTCCAGCCGCCCCGGATGGGTGGGCGGCAGCTTGGCGGCAAAGCCCTTCAATGCGATATCGGCCAGTGGCACCGCCTCGGCATCGTCGCCCATCATGCTGAGCGCGCGCGCCAATCGCGACTGGATGAACGCCCAGCGCAGGTCGCCAGGGTCGGTGCCCGCGAGCAATTCGAGCCCTTCGCGATAGGAGGCGGCAGCCTGCTCGATCTGCCCTTCGCCCAACAGCAACCCGCCGATGAGTTCGCGGTGCATCGCGCGGTCGCCAGCAGGGCGGTCGCCTTCGAGTTCCACGGCGCGGCGGGCAAGCTCCAGCGCTTCGCGTCGCCGCGCCAGGCCGGAGAGTGCGATCGCGCGATACTGGAATATCGGGTAGAGCCGCCTGTCGTCGGGGCCCCAGTCGCGCACCGCCAGATCGGTGATCCGGGCATAGAGGCTGGCCGCTTCGTCGAAACGCGCCTGCGCCTGCGCGCGCGCGGCCATGTCATACCAGACCGCGATCCAGTGCGGATGCCCCTCTGGCAGGATGGCAAGCGCAAGCTGCTCGCTGCGCTCTGCCGCTTTGCGGCCCTCGGTCCGGTCGGAATATTGCAGGTGCCGCGCGTAGTTCACGGCAAAGATCACCTGCGCTGGATCATCTGCAGCCAGATCGCGCTCGGCTAGTTCCATCGCCTTGCGGAAATGGATGACGGCTGCCGCGAGATCGTCGCGCAGCATCGCATCTGCGCCCAGTGCAGCCTGCGACAGCGCAGGTGCCAGCGATGCTCCCATTGGCGCTTGCTCGCTGATCCTGGCAAGCTCTGTCCTTGCCGCGCCTTTGGCCTGATCGTCCGTGCTCACCTGGAGCAGCGCGCCCAGTCCGGCAGCCCGCGCCAGTGCAGTCAGATCGAGCGACTTGTAGCGCGAGTAGAGCGCGTCTGCCTTGGCATAGCGTTCGCTGAAATAGGCGGACTGGATCGCTTCCGATGCGAGCCGCGCCAGCTCTTCGCCCTGGGGTGGAGATGCCCGGTCGTCCAGCCGCGCCGAGGCGCTTTCCAGCCTGGCGACCGTGCCGACAAACGGGTCATCCTGCTCCTGGGCCTGGGCCAGCCCCGGCGATGCCATCAGCAGCAATGCGACCAGAACGCTATTTGAACACCAGGAAATAGGTCGCCGCACGTTTCCCTCCATTGGCAATCTCGATCACATAGCGCTGCGTGAACACCGGCGTGAACGCGCAGGCCGTCTCGCGCGGCGGACCGAACGTGCACACCGTCCGCGCCTCGCCATCGCGCAGCGTGGCCTGCAACGATGCCCTGCCTGCCCCCGTAAGGGCAAGTTCGGCAGGCTCTCCTGCAAGAAAAATCTGCTGCAATTCAAGCTTTTGCCCAGGTATCAGCGTGCCACGCCGGAAACCGGGGCCCAGCGCACGCCCGCGCAGGGGCGGACCGTCGGGATGGGCAATCGACTCCCAGCGCTCAAGCAGCGAGCGGGTATCGGCGTCGAGGGGCTGTACGCCCCGGTTGCGCAGCCGGGTCAGCGCCGCTGCCAGCGCCGCTCTGTCGCCCTGGCTGGCCGCCGCATCGGCAAGAGCGAGATCGGTAGCGGCCTTCGCGGTGACGAGCGGCGTAGACGCCGTCAGCGGCGATGGTGCCTGATAGGTGGCACAGCCCGGCAGCGCGGCCATCGCCACGCCCAGCAGCGCGACGGGCAAGCTGCGCAGGCCGATCATGCCGCCTCCGGTTCCAGCACGAAATGCGCCCCGGTCTCGCTTGGCAACACGCGAATTCGCAGGCCATGGCGATGCGCTATGGCCTGGGCCAGCGCGAGGCTCAGACCGGCACCGGGCTGTTCACCCGCCGCTGCCTGGCCGCGATAGAAGCGATCGAACACCCGCTCTCGATCCTCTGGCGCAATGCCGGGGCCGTTATCGGTGACGTGCAATCGGGGGCCAGCCTCCAGCGCTACACGGATTGCGCCGCCTGGCAGATTATATTTGAAGGCATTGTCGAGCAGGTTGGTGACGATACGTCCCAGCTGCGCTTCTTCGCCCGGCAGGGACAATCCGGGCACGATCGACCAGGCAAAGGCGTGCCCGGCCTCTTCGGCGCTATCCTGATAGAGTTCGCAGATCCGCTCGACCATTGCCGACAGATCGACCTGCCCGAGCTGACGAACATTTCCCTGATGCGCCTTGTGCGCAGCGATGTCGAGCAAGGCTTCCAGCGTGCCGACCAGCCGCCGGATATCGTCCCGCGCCTCTTTCAACCGCTCGGCGACAGGGCTGGCCGGCGCTTCCGACAATATCCTGGCAAGCCGCGCATCCAGGTGCGAGAGCGGGGTGCGGATTTCGTGCGCAACCTGTTCGGAGGTTTCGCGATAGGCCTGCATCAGCGCCCGATCGCGGCGCAGCGCGAGCGCGGCCTGACCGGCAATCTCGTCGATCTCATCCGAGACGCTGGCCGCAGCCAATGCTGCCAGAGCTTTGTCATCGCCCTGGCGGAAGGCAGAGCCGACTCCCGCCACCTTCTGGCGTACGCGGCTTGCCGCGGCTTGCGCGAACAGCGCCACACAGGCGACGAACAGGGCGCCGCCGACCAGAAAGACAAGGCCGACGCGCGCCAGCAGCGGCCCGCGTTCGGTCGGCTCGTGCGCCACCAGCAGCCGCAAGCCGCCCGGCAATTGCGTGACGCGCGCCTGGGCCGCGCTCTGCCTGCCGATCGCGATCAGCCCGGTTTCGGAGATGCTGGGGTCGAGCGCGGGCCATCGTCCGATATCGCCCGCCAGCTTGCGCCCGTCGGCCGTGGTCAGCAGATAATGCGCCCGGTTGCCGTCGCTCGGCACCACTGCCAGCCGGTCGCTGATCCGCGCCTGCAGTTCGCGATCACCGCCGCTGGCATGAATATCCACCAGGCTGGCCAGATCGACATTGACGGCGTCGCGCATGCTGGAATCGATCGTGTCGCGAATGGTCTGGTCAACCATCCACCACAGGCACAGCAACAGCGCCGCAGAAAGACCTGCGGACAGCACCACGAGCTGCGAGAACAGGGAGCGGCGAAGGATCAGTGCGGGCGTCCTTCCAGCAGGCGGTAGCCCGCGCCCCACACCGTCTCGAGCGCGGGGCCGGCAAATCCTTCCTCAAGCTTGCGCCGAAGCCGCCCGATATTGACATCGACGACATTGGTCTGCGGGTCGAACGCCATGTTCCACACATCGCGCAACAGCATCTCACGCGTCACCACTTCTCCGGCGTTCTCCATGAAATAGCGGAACAGTTCGAACTCGCGCGGGCTCAGCGGAATGTGCCGGTTGTCGCGAAAGGCGGTGCGCGCCTTCACATGGCACTCGAATGCGCCGAACAGGATCACCGCGCTATGGGCATTGCCTGATGCGCGCCGATGCAGCGCCCTGATCCGCGCCAGCAGCTCGAGCGCCTCGAAGGGCTTGGCGAGATAGTCGTCGGCTCCGGCCTCGAGCCCCTAGGCCCGGTCGCTGGTGCGGCCCAGCGCGCTCCGCATCAGCACCGGGGGGCTGATCCCGCTGCTCCGCAGCCTCGCAACCAGCTGCAGTCCGTCGGCATCGCCCAGCATCCGGTCCATGATGATGACATCGAATGCTTCCATGCCCGCGCGGCGAAGGCCCGCCTGCGCTTCGGATTCGACCACGATGGTATCGCCCTGCTTCCAGGCGAGATCCCTGACATCGGCTGCGGCCCGGGCGTCATCCTCGATGTACAGCAATTTCATGGCTGGTCGCACTTGCCCCTGTTGCCCCGGCGCATGGTGCCGGTGGCCTGGATCGATCGCAACCCCCTTAGCCATTTCGGTTGTGCGAGACCTGTGACAAATTCCGTTATGATCAGGGTTTTGCGTCCGCTGTGGCGACCGCTAACGGGCTTTGTCATCTTTCTGTCAGCGCTTGTCGCTGGCGCGCTCGGCCCTCACGGACCAGACCGTGATCCATCCGGTCAAGGAGTCATGGATCATGCGTCACATCAAATCGGTCAGCTTCGGCCTCGCCTGCGCGCTCTGTTTCAGCGCTCTCCCCCTGCACGCCAAGGGGCCAAGCCCCAAGAAGATGATGGATATGAGCACCCGCTGTGCCTATGTCGTCGGCATAGCCGAGGGCAACAACGTCAAGGTCCGCTATGGATCGGCCGAATGGCTCAATATCGCGCGCATCCTCGAACAGAAGTTCGGAGTCGACAGCGGCCAGTCGCTCGAGCTCGCCAAGAAGCAGTATAACAAGCGCGCCCGCATTCTGGGCGCCGACGCCGCCTTCAAGCACATGCTGTCGACCGCCAAGGACTGCGACCGCGAGATGGCGGTCATCAAGTCCTGATCCTGCGTCCGGGACCATGCCAAAGGATGATGCCATGAACCGCATGCTGCTTGCCGCTGCGCTGGCGCTGCCCGTCAGCGCAGCAATCGCCGCCGCGCCCGCGCCGTCCGGAACCCAGGACAATGAACTGGTGCTCGAATGCGCGCGGGCGCTCGATATCGCCGCCTCCAAGGGGACCGGGCTGCCGGTGCAGGGCCATGTCGCTCTGGCCGATTTCGAGCGGATCACCAAACGCGACGCCAATCTGCGCAAGCAGGCGGAAAAGGCGGTCGACGGCATGTGGGCGGATTACAGGAAGACCAAGGGACGCGAAGCCTTTGACCGCTACGTGCTCAGCGTCGCGGAGGACTGTTCGGACCTGTACGTGCAGCGCGACGCCAAGCTGCGGCAGGCGGCGGCAAAGCCCAAGGTCAGCCCCGAAAACGAGCTCAACAGCCTCGGCACGCTGAGCGCGGGCGCGTTGCGGGCCTTTGTCCAGCGCACCGGCAATGCCCCTGCGGTGGCGGACTATCTGGTCTATCATTATCCCTATGGGAAGGACCTGTTCAAGCCGAACGAGGATGGCGACTATCTGGCGCAGCTCATCCTGCAGGCCGGCCCTGCCGGGGTGAAGCGGTTCAGCGACGAGGCTGTCTATGCCATCGCGAACAAGCATTACTGGCAATATAATCCCCCCGCGACGCGGCTGATCTTCGACGAATATCGTCGGCGCATGCGCCAGATGCGCCAGAACGAGGACGAGGCCCGGCGCTGGGCACAGCGCGCAGCGGACGATCGCGCGCGTCAGGCCCGCTCGGCCAATGCCCGGCCGGTCGGATCGCTGGGCTCGGGCAATGTCCGCGTTCCGCAGGGCAATGGCGTGGTCACCTGCACGACCTACAAGGGGCCGAATGGCGGCACCGTCTGCAAGGAAGGCAAGAGATGACTCCTGCAAAACATGTTGCGATGCGGTCGATACTCGCGGTTTCGCTGGTCGCAGCAGCCGCATCGCCCGCGGTCGCCAGGCCCGATGCCGCCGCGCACAATGCCGCTTTCGAGGCGGGCACGAAATGGGGTACATCAGCGCAGACCACCAGCGAGATGCTCGAATGTTCGGAGATATGGAGCCGCTGGCAAGCCGAAGCGGCAGCCATCAAGGACCAGGCGTTTGTGCAGGCGCTCACCGCAGAGCTTGCCGCCGATCACGCCCGGCAGCGCGCGATCTACTGGCAGCGCATGGCCCGGCGCAACAATGGCGAGCGCGAGGATCTGAGCTATTTCGGCAGGGAGCAGAAAGAGGCCGCCGCCAAGGCCGACAGGCTGATCGCCGCCTATCGCAAGGATGACCCCAAGGGGCTGGGCACGCTGATGGAATATCTGGGCATCTGTCGATGATCGGTAGGGCGGCAAGAGCGCTGGTGCTGACGGCGGCGCTGCTCGGCGGAGCCAGCGCTGTCATGGCTCACTGGCAGGGGGAGGAGGAAAATCCCGTTCTCGTCTGTCCCGATGGGAGCCCGGGCACTGGCTGCGACCAGGAAGACATCCAGCGCGCGATCCCGCTGTCCGAAGACCTGCCTGCCGATATCGAGAGCCGCTGCCTGTTCCGCACCGCTGCGCGCTGCTACCCGGTCGCGTTCGGGCGCATTCTCTCGGTAGAGCAGGGCAGACCGCTGACCTGGCAGCATATGGTGCTGTTTCCCGATTCTGGCGCGCGCACCGAGATGCTGGTGATCGCCGAGGGCGTGACGGCGCTGGACATGCATTTGCTGGTCGCACGCCAGACCGACGGATGGTTCGCGCCGCCCCGGCTGGTCGAAAACAGCAATGAACTGATGGTGCTGCACGCGGAGGGCCGCCGCGCAGGCAGCGGCGCAGGCCGCGCTGATGTCATCCTGTCGCGGCACGACCAGGGCTGGACGACCTTCAGCCTCAACGAACTGCTCGATCAGGCCAGTGCCATGCTGCCCGCTGGTTTCAGCCTGGCAGGCGGTGCATCGGTCGATCTTTCGGAAATGTTTGTGTCGGTCCCCGTGCGGCGCGCGGGCGATGGCGGCTGCTGCCCGACCGGAGGCACGGCGTTGATCGACCTGGCAATGCCCGAACCGAACATAATGCGTGTGGCAAGCGTGACCTTTCTGGAAACACCCCAGGTGAACAGGCGCCGGATACCGAGGCCGGAAGAATGAACAGGAGTTCTGTTTGATGGTCGTGACACGAAAGGCTGCGCGCAAACTGGCCGAAATGCTGCTGGTGTCGATGACCGGTCTGTCGCTGGCAAGCTTGCCCGCCGCATCGCAGACCTCTGCAAGGCCCGATGTGCCGCAGCAGGTCAAGGCCATGGCGGCCATGTATGCGGTGACCGACTATGCCCTGGGCGCAAACGAGCGCTGCGACCTGTTCACACTGGGCGAATATCGGGCGATGCGCGTGCTCAACAGCACGCTCAAGGCAGACATTACCGGACGATTCACCACGCAGCAGATGGACGCGCTGGGCCAGGCGAAACAGGGGCGGCAGGAATGGACATCCTGCCTTGCCCGCGCCAACGCTCCGCAGGCCTGGGCGAGGATCGACAATGCGCTGCTGCTCGCGCGTGCGCTCATCACGGCGCCATCACGCATGACCGGGGATCCGAAGACCTGTCCGGTCGCCGACCAGGGTCTTGCGCTGGGCAAATATGACTGGCCCTATGCCGCGACGGTTCCGATGAAGACCTATGCGAGCAGCCCGCGCAAGGCAGAATTCGAAGGTCTGGCCAAGGACCTCGCAGCGATGATCGATGCCGAATGCGCGAAAACCGGCAAGTCGGTGCTGATGCAGGCCGGGTTCGAGGCGCTGGTGCACAGCGAGGACATCCAGCTTTCGCTGCAGCGGACCAAGACCAACCGCACCGCGCTGACGCCGGTTGGCAGGGCAATTGGCAGCAATGTGATCGGCGATGAAATCGGCATCTGGCGTTCGCGGCTCGGCGGTTTCATCGGCACGCGCGGATCGGCGGGGCTCAACGTCTATCGTATCGTCGCGCGCGGCGACGAGGACGTACTTTTTCTCAACCTGACCCGACCCGCGCTGCAGCCGCAGGGCAGGATGTTCGTGTCGCGGCAGGGGCGCTGGACCGCGCGGCTCAAGAGTAATGTCGATGCCATGCAGCTGCAGCTTTCGGACGGAACGCGCATCGATCTTGCCAAGCTGTCCGGCCAGGGCGAAGGTGCCTTCGGCCAGTCCGAGTTCGTGACGCCGCCAGCCGCCATCGCGCTGCTGGCGCGCAAGCCGGGTACGGTCGATGTGATGCTGGCCTATCGGGTGAAGGGCGGAGACTGGACACCGTTCCAGGATTTCGGGTTGCAGCGACCGTTGCACAGGCTGTCGCTGGCCACTCTGCGCGAGGCGCTTGCCTGGGCCAGCGCGCCGATGCCGCTGCGCGAGGATATCCGGTGATCCGCTGTCAGCATTGCGCGCCGCGGCTCATGTCTGGTCCAGCCTTCTGCGCTGCTGCTTTTCCAGGATCGCGCGCTCGGCTTCGTCGAGCGCGACCGAATCCGCGAGCACCGCGCCGCGCTGGCCGAGCGGGCGATCGGGACCGATGGTGGAATCGCGGAAAGTCTGCCGCTCGGTCTCGGCATTGATTTCCGCGCCGATCAGCACCGCATAGGCGGACAGGAACAGCCACATCAGGAAGATCACGATCGCTGCGAGCGATCCGTAGGTGGCGTTATAGTCGCTGAGATTTGCGGCATAGAAGCCGAAGCCCAGCGTGATGGCGAGCCAGAGCACCGTCGAGGCGACCGATCCCAGCGACAGCCAGCGCCATTTGGCGGCGCGCCGGTCAGGCGCATAGCGGAAGAATATCGCGAAGGTTGCGCTGACCAGCATCGCCGCGACCGTCCAGGTCAGAACCTGGATCAGCAGCAGCGCCCCGGCACCCAGAAACGGAGCCAGGAAATTGCGGACATAGCCGAACAGCGATATCGCGACGAGGCCAATGATCGCGACACCTGCCATGCCCAGGGTGATCAGTGCCGCAACTGCGGTCGTCCGGAAAAAGCCTCGCGTTTCATGCTCTTCGTAGATGATGTTGAGCGCGCGCATGATCGCCGTGGCCGCGCGCATCGCGCCATAGGTGGAAAGGAGCAGCGCCAGCACCAGCCCGAGACCCTGTTGCGTGGAACTGGTGGAAACGATCTGCAGCAATTGCTCGCGCAGAATGACAAGCACCTCGGGCGGCACGACGTCGACCAGAAGGTCGAGGCTGCTGGCGACGGTCGAAGGATCGGCGATCAGGCCGTAGAGCAGCACGACCACCGCGATGAGCGGCACGAAGGCGAGGAATGCGAAAAAAGCCACGCCTGCGGCCAGCAGCGCCAGATTGTGCACCCCGTTCATGATGTACACGCGCTTTGCTATGGCAATCCACGCGTTGCGCGGCATCTGAAGCGGAGAGTCGGACAGCGCCCCCGGCACCTTGTCTGCCATGGCTTCGACCGTGTCGGGGTCGGGCTCGCGCGCTTTCGGGGAATCAAGCGAAGTGGACGTCATTCGGCACTCCCGCCGCGCTCAGCAACGCTGCCGGGTGGGCGCGACCGGTCAAGTTCCGCTGCAGCCTGCTCGGCCTCGCGCGCGGCTTCGAGCTGCTTCCGCGTCTCTGCCTCGATCTTGCGCGCTTCGGTTGAAAGTTCGCGCGAGCGCTGCTCGAACTTCTCGTCGAAGCTCGGTTCGCGCTGGCAGGCCGTGACCAGCGCCAGGCTCGTCACCGCAGCAAGGGTGAGGGACGCGCGCATCAATAGTCCTTCCGATATTGCACGTTGACGTTCGAGCCGCCGAAACTTCCCACCTGGCTGAGCACCGACAAGGCCTTGCTCAGGCTGATCTCGATCTGCGTCGCGGTAAAGCCGCGCGTGTCGGTGATGATTTCGACATAGACATCGTTCGAGATATACTGGCCGACGGCGAGCGATGTGCCCCGTCCGGTATCTTCGTCCGCGCCGAGAATCCGCAGCCGGTCGATGCCCGACGCCGATTGCAGCACGCCCAGCGGATTGAGCCCGCCGCTGCCGCCGCGCAGGCTGTTGAGCGACGCCGCCAGCTGCACCGCCTGGATTGGGGTAAGCTCGCCGATCGAATTGCCGAACAGGATGCGCGCCATGACCTCGTCCTGCGGCAGCGACGGCGTCGACGAGAAAGCGATATCCGGATTTTCGCCGGTCCCCGATACCACGATGTTCACCGTCACGTCGCCTGCCTCTCCGCTTGCGCGGAGGTTGAGCTCCGGATTGGTCGCGCTGCCGCCGTTGAAGCGCAGGCGACCTTCTTCCAGATCGAACGAGCGTCCGGCAAAGCCCAGGGTACCGCGCACCAGGTCGATTCCGCCGGTGATGCGCGGATTGCCCGTGGTGCCGGTGATGCGGATATCCGCCGCCCATTCGGAATCGAGGCCCATGCCCGAGACATAGATCTGGTTGTCGGCGACAACCTTGACATCGAGCTTCCAGTTGCTGGGCACGCCCGATATCGGTTCCGGATCGCCGGTGATCCGCGCGCGACCGAGTGCTGGCTTGCGACGGACTCCGGTCAGCTTGGCTACCTGGGCCGAACCCTGACGGACGATCCTATAGCGCGTCTCGGGCAGGCTGATCGTGCCCGAGATCAGCGCGCCCTGCGCGGCACTGTTGACGATCCGCAGCTGACCGGTGGCGGTCGCGGCAAGATCATTGCCCTGCGCCAGGCGCGCCTTGTCGAGGTCGAGCGCGAGTTGCACCGGGAAGCCCTGGGCCGAGCTCAACGAGACGAAACCTTCGCCGCGGATCGTGCCTTCGCCAGCGCGCGCGGTCAGTTCCTCCACCTGCAGCCGGTCGCCGGTAAAGCTGCCGCGAAGGCGCATGCTGGTGAGCCGCGTGCCGTATTGCTCGTTCTCATAGGTCAGATTGTTGGCGCGGACGATGCCGCGCAACTGGGGCTGCTGGACACGTCCGGTGAAATCGGCGGCCACGCCGATCGCGCCGGTCAGGCTCTGGTCGGGCAAGGCAGCGAGCGAGAAGAGCGTGTCGGCAGGACCGTTATAGCGCAGGCCTCCGCTCAATGGAGCAGCGAGCAGCCGCGTCGTCCAGCTGCCAGCGCCGGGCGGCAACGGGTTGAGACGCACCTGCATCCGCCCGATCACCGCGCCGCGCCTGCGGATGATGGCGTTCGCGCTGCCGCCATCGGGCTGCACCCGGCCAATCACGGTCCTGTCCACCGGTTGCGACACCGATGCGAGGCTTGTGCGGGTGAAATTGTCGATGCTGAGCCGCGCATCTGCCGAAGGAAAGCTGGTGGCGCTGGCCTGCGCGAAATCCAGGCTTCCCGATGCGGTGCCGCCCAGGCCCAGACCCGGCATGATCGGGTTGATCAGGGCGAGATCGACATCGCTCAACCGCGCCTCGACATTCATTCCGCTGCCATAGGTGCCGGCGAGCTGGATCGTCCCGCGCGACAGATCGATGGTCGTCGGCATCAGGCGATAGCTCGCGTTCTGCGGAATGATGCGGGCAGGGCTGCGCGTCCTGAAGTCGATGCCATTGGCGCGGCCATCGAGCGCGATTCGCCAGAGATCGGGCTGCAACGCGGCGTTGGCCGCGATGCGGAACGGGAAGCCGTTGCGCCCTTCTGCCATGCCCCGAGCGCTGCCCCGCCCATCACGATAGTCCACCTTGGCGCGCGCAGCGACGATCTGCAGCTGGTTCATCCGCGCCCCACCTATCTGGACATCGGCCACGATCTGCGGGGTTTCGGCCAGGATCATGTCGGCCGAGACGATCGCGCGGCCGATGACCATACCTGCCGGTCCTGGCAACCGTGCATCGCGCGCCGTCAGCGCCAGCACGGCGCGCTGATAGGCACCTGCCGCAGACAGGCCGACATTGCCCGACACGCCTGCGCCATCGGCAACCAGATCCCCGGCAAAAGGTCCGGCAGCGGTCTGGCGGACGCGCCCGGTAATGCCGATATCGGCAAAGCGGGTTCCGGGATTGACCGCTATCTCGAGCGGGCCTCGACCGGTGAAGACGTCGACATTCGCGGCGAAGGGACCGTAGTCGGTGTTGCCCGAGCCTTCGACCGCATAGCTGTCGCCATTGCCGCGCAGCGTCACGACGACATCAGACATGCCGACGCCCAGGCCAGGCCGCGCCGCCCTGACGGTCGCGACTGGACGGGTCACCGTGCCCGTTACCGCGACGGCGAGCGGGCCATATTGGTCGGAACTGCCGGACGCGTTGAAGCGGATCTGGCCGTCGGTGCTGTACGATCCGCTGCCCTGCGAGAGGCGGAAGGAGGGCGCGGCGACGCTCAGCCGAGAAATGCGGCCGATGCCGTCGCTGCCATAGCTGACATTGGCGTTGATCAGCGAATTGCCGCCGAGAAACTCGCGCAGTCCGTCGTTGAGGATCTGGCTCGACCGGGCGCGAACGGTCCCCGCAAGCCGGAAGCCGCCATTGCCGGTCGTCTCGAGGTCGATATCGGTGGCGAC
>CAXRCQ010000053.1:0-7038 GCA_964228845.1 Blastomonas sp. | reverse complement strand
GACGCGCTGGCCGATGCGGCCCGAAAACGCGCTGGTGCCCTTGCGGTTGAAATCGCCCTCCAGCCCATGCCCGATCGCCTCGTGCAGGATGATGCCGGGCCAGCCGGGGCCGAGCAGCACGGTCATCTCGCCCGCGGGCGCTGCGACGCTCTCCAGGTTGGTCAGCGCCTGGGCGAGCGCCTCGTCGATCGCGCGGTTCCAGACCGCGTCCTCGAACATCCTGTCGTAGAGATAGCGTCCGCCCATGCCGAAGCTGCCGACCTCGCGCCGGTCGCCATTCTGCGCGACGATCGACACGTTCAATCGCACCAGCGGGCGCACATCGGTGGCGACAAAGCCGTCGGCGCGCACCACCTCGACCACCGACCAGCTGCCGACCAGGCTTGCGGTGACCTGTGCCACGCGCGGATCGCGCGCGCGTGCGGCGGCATCGATTTTCTCGAGCAGCGCGATCTTGGCCTCGAACGGGATCGATTCGAGCGGATTGCCATCGGTATAGAGATGGCGGTTGTTCTTGCGCGGCGGCGGTGCGGCCTCGCCCTTGGCGGGATCGAGCAGCTTCAAGGTCTCGGCGGCGCGGCGGATTCCGGCGGCGCTGACATCATTGGCATGCGCAAAGCCGGTCATCTCGCCCGAGACGCCGCGCAGGCCGAAGCCCGAATCGGTCGAATAATCGGCGGTCTTCAGCCGCCCGTCGTCGAAGACGAAGCTCTCGCTCGCCGAATATTGCAGGTAGAGCTCGCCATCGTCGCAGGCTTTCAGCGCATCGCGCGTGATCGCCTGCGCGGTATCGGGGTCGAGCGCGTCGGCGCGGTAGAGGAACGAGCGGGGATCTGTCTGGGTCATCGCAGACATATGCGCGCTCGGGGAGCGTTAGGGAAGGGGTGGGCGCGCAACCGCGGCCACCAAGCCTCCCCGCTTCCCCGCCTCGCGCCTATTTGCGGATCATCGCGATCTGCGCATCGGGCGCACGCGCCGGACCGCTGAACTGATGCCAGAAGCGACCGCGCATCTGATTGCCCGACTGGGTGAACTCGAAATAGTTCTTCCCGTTGGTCGAGAACGAGATGCTGCCATCGACGCCGACGGTATATGTCGGTTCGGAGCAGGATTTGTCGTAGCAATAGCGCAACCGGTTGATGCCGTTGAAATTGATCGTCGACCGGTTGCCGGCCCCGGTTCCGTTTGCCCAGATCCAGCCGCCTTCGAAATCGACCGCATTCGCCTGGCCCAGCACCGGCGCGCTCGCCAGCAGCAATGTGGCCAGCCCGGCCGCCGCAAGATATTTCCGCATGATCGTCCTCCCGTGAACTGGAACCGAACCTAGGCGAGGCAGGCTGCGCGCTCCACTGGACGAATGGACAGGCGCGCGCCGGTGAGGCCGGAGATCGGCGCGGGGTCAGCTGCCCAGTCGTTCCAGCGCCCGGTCTTTGCCGATTAGCGGCAGAAGCTCCGCCATGTCGGGGCCATGGTCCAGGCCGGTGAGCGCGCGGCGGAGCGGCAGGAACAGCGGCTTGCCCTTGCGCCCGGTGCTGGCCTTCAATGCCTCGGTCCAGTCCTTCCAGACTGTGGGGCCGAATCCCTGCCCTTCGAGCGCCGCGCGCGCCTCGGCTAGATAGGCGGCGTCCTCCGCCTCGGGCGGTGGTGCATCGATCGGCCCGGTGATGATCCGCCAGTAATCGCCGACCTCGCCCAGATGCGCGATATTGGGGCGGATGGCGTGCCAGATCGCCTCGTCTATCTCCGGCGGGAGCTGGTCGGCGACCAGCGCATGATCGGCGCTATGGACGAGCTGGCGGTTGATCCGCTCGAGATCCTCCTCGGCAAAGCGCGCGGGCGCCCTTCCGAAGCGTGCGAAGTCGAACGTCGCGAGCACCGCCGCTCGGTCGGCAATATGTGCTTCTCGCGCAGCTCGTTCACACCCAGCGAGCCGAGCCGCTTGGAGAGCTTGCCCTCCGCGCCGGTGAGCAGCGCCTCGTGCGCGAACTGCGGCGGCATGCTGCCCAAAGCGGTGAACATCTGCAGCTGGACGGCGGTGTTCGAGACATGGTCCTCGCCGCGCACGACATGCGTCACCCCCATGTCCACGTCATCGATCGCGGAAGGCAGCATGTACAGCCAGCTGCCATCGGCGCGTCGGATGACGGGGTCGGACAGGCTCGCCGCGTCGAACTTCTGCGCACCCCGAATGAGATCGTCCCAGGCGATCGGCTCGTCATGATCGAGCTTGAACCGCCAGTGCGGCTTCAGCCCCTGGCCTTCGAGATCGGCGCGCTCGGCCTCGGTCAGGTTGAGCGCGGCGCGGTCGTACACCGGCGGCAGGCCGCGCCCCAGCGCGATCTTGCGCTTGAGATCGAGCTCCTGCGCGGTCTCGTAGCACGGATAGACCCGGCCTGTGTCGCGCAGCCGCTCGAACGCCGCCTCGTAGAGCGCGCTGCGCTCCGACTGGCGATATTCGGCATCGGGGGCGAGGCCCAGCCAGGCGAGGTCGGCGCGGATGCCGGTGACATATTCCTCGCGGCTGCGCTCGGCATCGGTATCGTCGATGCGCAGGATGAACTGGCCGCCGGTCTTCTTCGCCCACATCCAGTTGTGCAGCGCGGTGCGGATATTGCCGATATGCAGATGCCCGGTGGGAGACGGGGCGAAACGGGTGATGGTCATTATGCGATCAATTCCAGCTTTTCGGTCCGCGCGGCCTTAGCCAGCGCCTTGTCGAGAGTCATCAGCGGCGCTTCTGCCCGGATGGCAAGTTCGAGATAGGCCGCGTCATAGGCGGTCAGATCATGGCGTGCCGCCAGTTCCATGCACGCCCCCCATGCATGTCGGTTGGTGCCGTCGTCCAGATGGATGCGATAGTCGGACAGGATGCCCAGTGCCCGTTCGAGCCGTTGGGCATCGATTCGCTTCCGCCGCAGGGCCGTGCGGCCGAGGTTCAGAACCTCAAGCCGCCAATGTTGGGGAACCAGCGCCCTGCCTTCGATCATGATAGGCATGAGCTGCGGCGGAATGTCGGGGGCTTCGTCCGGCAGGATCATCGGGCCGACGACGCTGGCGTCGATGACGCACAGCTTCAACGCCGACCCTCGTTCTTCCAGGCGATCATCTCCTCGACCGTCGCCGTCTTACCCTCGGCGCGCAATTCTTCGCGCAATTGCGCGAGAGCCTCCCAGGCCTTGCGCCCGCGCTCCTCGACTTCATCCTGATCGATGATCGGCACCAGCTTCGCAGCGGCCTTGCCATGGCGCGTGATGACGATCTCATCACCCTGCTCGGCGGCTGCGATGAATTCGGACACCTTGTCCTTGAAGGTGGCGACGGGGACGTGGCGCATAAGATTCCTTTCGGCCAGAATTCTAGCCGAAAATCGGCGCATCGTCTATCCCGTCCGGAAGCGGTTGGTGATCGGGTAGCGCCTGTCGCGGCCGAAATTGCGGATGCCCAGCTTCACCCCCGGCGGAGCCTGGCGGCGCTTGTATTCGGCGAGGTACAGCAGCCGCTCGATCCGGGCGACGGTGGCTTCGTCAAAGCCGCGCGCGACGATCTCGGCGACGCTCAGTTCCTCCTCGACCAGGCCGTGCAATATGGGGTCGAGGATCTCGTAAGGCGGCAGGCTGTCATCGTCGCGCTGGTCGGGGCGAAGCTCCGCGCTGGGCGGCTTGGTGATCACGCTCTCGGGCATGACCGGGCCGTCGGGGCCAAGGCCGAGCGGCGGCCGGTTGGCGTTGCGCCAGCGCGACAGCTCGAACACGGTCAGCTTGTACGCGTCCTTGAGCACATTATAGCCGCCCGCCATGTCGCCATAGATGGTCGCATAGCCGACGCTCATCTCGCTCTTGTTGCCGGTGGTGAGAAGCATCGGGCCGAACTTGTTGCTCAGCCCCATCAGCGTCACCGCGCGGATGCGCGACTGGATATTCTCCTCTGCCAGATCGGGCGCGCGGCCCTCGAAGCTGGGGCCAAGCATCGCATCGAACGCATCGACCGCAGGGGCAATGGCAATGGTATCGAGCCGACAGCCGAGCAGCCGCGCGCATTCGGCGGCATCGTCGAGGCTTTCCTGGCTCGTGTAACGGCTGGGCAGCATCACGCACCACACGCGGTCCGCGCCCCGCGCATCGACGGCGACCGCGGCGGAGAGCGCGCTGTCGATCCCGCCCGACAGGCCCAGCACCACGCCCGGAAAGCCGTTGGCGTTCACATAATCGCGCAGCCCCACGATCATCGCGTGATAGACGTCCTGCGGGAAGGGATCGAGCGCATGGACCTCGCCCGGCGCGCAGCTCCAGCCGCCTGGCCCTCGCGTCCATTCGTTGCGCACCGTCGCCGCCTCCCAGTCGGGCAGCTGATGGCAAAGCGATCCATCGGCGTTGAGCACGAACGACGCGCCGTCGAACACCAGCTCGTCCTGCCCGCCGATGCGGTTAAGGAAGACGAGCGGTAGCCCGGTTTCGGTGACGCGCGCGCGCGCAACATTGTGCAGGCGGCGGTCGTCCTTCTCGATCTCGTACGGGCTACCATGCGGCGCGATCAGCAGCTCGGCGCCCATGGCCTTGAGATGTCCGCACACCCTGGGGAACCAGATATCCTCGCACAAGGGCAGGCCCAGCATCACGCCGCGGAACGGAATCGGCGATTGCAGCGGGGCCGAGGCGAACAGCCGCTTCTCGTCGAACGTGCCGTAATTGGGCCGTTCGTGCTTCAGCCGCACCGCCGCGATTGCACCGCCCTCGAGCAGCGCGATGCCGTTGTACAGCGCGCCCTCGCGATGGAAGACGCTGCCCACCAGCATCGCCGGACCGCCGTCCGCCGTCGCCGCAGCCATCCGCGCGAGCTCGGCCTCGGCGCGGGCGATCAGCGCGGGTTTCAGCACCAGGTCTTCGGGCGGATAGCCGATCAGCTGCAATTCGGGGAAGACGATGAGGTCGCAATCCTCTGCCTCGGCGCGCGCCTGCAGCATCGCGTCGGCATTGCGTGCCAGATCGCCCATGGTCTGCCCGCACTGGACAAGCGTGATGATAAGCCGGTCGGTCATCGCTGCGGGATAGGGGCTGGCCGGGGGAGCGGCAACAGCTTTTGATGGGGTGCGCGCGGCCAAGACCTGCATTTCATCAAAGTTTCATCTTCCGGTTTCGGCCCCATCTGTCTAAGGCAGCCGCGATCGATCAGGGCAACGGGGAAGCCATATGAAAATCCTGTCTGGCAACAGCAACCTGCCGCTGGCGCGTTCCATCGCCGCCTATCTGGAAATGCCGCTGACCGATGCCAGCGTCCGCCGCTTTGCCGACGAGGAAATCTTCGTCGAGATCCACGAGAATGTGCGCGGCGAGGACGTGTTCGTTATCCAGTCGACCGGCTATCCCGCCAACGACAATCTGATGGAACTGCTGATCTGCATCGATGCCTTGAAGCGCGCCTCGGCGCGGCGCATCACGGCGGTGATCCCCTATTTCGGCTATGCCCGGCAGGACCGCAAGCCCGGGCCGCGCACCCCCATCTCGGCCAAGCTGGTCGCCAACCTGATCACCGTCGCAGGCGCCGACCGCGTGCTTTCGGTCGATCTGCACGCCGGGCAGATCCAGGGCTTTTTCGATATCCCGACCGATAATCTCTATGCCGCGCCGGTGATGGCGGCGGACATCCAGGCGCGGTTCGGCGAGCACAAGCTGATGGTCGTCTCGCCCGACGTGGGCGGCGTGGTGCGCGCGCGCGCTCTCGCCAAGCGGCTCGACAATGCGCCGCTGGCGATCGTCGACAAGCGCCGCGAACGCCCGGGCGACTCGGAGGGGATGAACATCATCGGCAATGTCGAGGGACGCTTCTGCATTCTGATCGACGACATCGTCGATTCGGGCGGGACGCTGTGCAACGCGGCGCAGGCGCTCAAGGACGCCGGCGCGGTCGATGTGGTGAGTTACGTGACCCATGGCGTGCTCTCGGGCGGTGCCGTGGCGCGGGTGAACAACAGTTCGCTCAAGGAACTGGTCATCACCGATTCGATCCAGGCGACCGAGGCGGTGTCCGAATCGGGCCGAATCCGCAGCCTGCCGATGGCAGCGCTGATCGGCGAGGCGATCCGCCGCATCGCCGACGAAAGCTCGGTCTCCAGCCTGTTCGACTGATCGGACCATGCGCCTTGGCCTGCCCGTGCTGTTCGCGCTGGCAGCGGGGCTGGGCGCTTGTGCTACTCCCGGTCCTCAGGGTGTCGCGGTCTATCAGCCCGCGCCCGGGATCAGCGAGGTCCTGTCGGGGCCGATCCAGGCCGCGCCCGGCCATCATCTGGTGACCGGCGATCTCAATATTCCCGCCAGTGCCCCGATTCCGCGCCATTATCACCATGGCGAGGAATTTCTGTACATTCTCGGCGGCAGCACCGTGATCGTGCGCGAAGGTCAGGGCGAAATGACGCTGCGCCCCGGCCAGGCGATCCGCATCGCGCCGGGCACGGTGCATTGGGGCAGGGCGGGGCCGAAGGGCCTGCGCGCGGTATCGAGCTGGGTCGTGCCCGATGGCCAGCCGCTGCGCGTGCCGGTGCCCGAGCAACCGGTCCGCCCGGGTGAGTGACTTTCTCGACCGCTATCTCGCGCGGCTGGGGCTGACGCAGCGGCCATCGCTCGATCTCGCCGGGCTCGATGCGCTGCTCTGGGCGCAGCGGCTCGCCATTCCCTATGATGCGCTTGACCCCCGGCTCGGGCGCGGGGTCGATATCGCGCCCGATGCGATCGCCGCCAAGTTGCTCCCGGGCCAGCGCGGCGGCTATTGCTTCGAGCTCAACCCGCTGTTCCAGCGCGGGCTCGAAGCGCTGGGCTTCCGCGTCGATCCGCTGCTCGCGCGCGTCTGGTTCCGCCAGCAGCCGGGCGACCCGGTGCCGCCGCGCACGCATATCGTGCTGGCCGTGTGGCTGGACGGAGAACGCTGGCTCGCCGATGCGGGTTTTGGCGGCGGGCATGTCCCCGCGATGCGGCTGGCCGAAGGAGCAGAAGCGGCGGGCAATGACGGCGCGGTCCACCGGCTTCGCCGCGACGACGCTTTCGGCTG
>CAXRCQ010000052.1:0-2303 GCA_964228845.1 Blastomonas sp. | reverse complement strand
TCGCCTGGACATAGCCGCCATTGAGCGGGCGTTCCTCGATACGGCCAGTGACCGGGTTGAATTCGGGCCCCCTGCCCCAGTTCCATTCCGCCTGCAGGCCGAAAGGCTGGGGGTAGAGAATGGCATGCACGGCGATGCGGTTGTCCTTATAATCGATCGGGCTGACCCCGCCGGTGCGGATTTCGGGATTGAACCGGTTGCGGTAGAACGACCCGCCCAGCTCGAGCACCTGCCCCTTGAGCCCGAGCGCGTCGAGCTCGAACGGCCAGGTGGCGAGGCCGACGATCATGACATTGTCGTTGCGCTCGGTGCGGTTGGTGCCCTGGCCGTTGAACGCGCCCAGGCCGAAGGCCCCGTAATTGCCGAACAGCTTCTGCCCGTCCTTGCCGAGCCGGTTCCAGATGTCCTGGACATGATCGGGGGTGTAGAAGGCGACAATCCCGATATCGCGCTCGCTTGGCGCGCCAGTATTGATGCCGTCGGTGCGGTCGAGCGCGAGCCGGTTCGACGAGGACTGCATGTTCTCCCAGCCATAGGGGATTTTCGACTGGCCCAGCCGGATGCGGAAGCTCTTGTCTTTGGTCGGGAACACATCGGCATAGGCATCGCGCAGCTGGGCAAAGCCCTCGCGCCGTTCGCCCGCCGACTGGTTGGACACCGCCGTCGCCATGTCCGCCTGGAGATAGAGCGCGACATAGTCGCTGACATCGCCCTGCAGCACGAGGCGGACGCGGCGGAAGCTGAAATTGTTGTCTGCGCGCACATCGCCATCGCCAATGGCGCGAAGTCGCGACACGCCTGCAGGCGCTTCGGCATCGCCCGAGACGATCGTGTTCAGCCGAAGCTGGGTATAGCCGCGCAACTGCAGCTTTTCATACCAGGCCTTGCCCTTTCTGGTGCTGGCGTCGGCAACCTGCGGAGCCGGAGCCGCTGCAGGTGCGGGCGTGGCGGCTGGGGATGGCGCAGGTGGCGCAGATGCGGTCCGGGCCATGACGGGCGGGGGCGCCGCCATCACCGGAGCCGCTGCTGCGGCCTGTCGCTCCGCCTTGAGTTCGTCGACCGTGGCTCTGAGCTCGTCGATCTGGCGCTGGAGATCGGCAATGATCCCGGGATAGTCGGGCTGTTCGGGCGAGGGCGCTGGCGCGCCTTGGGCCAGCGCGGGTGTTGCGACGCTGGCGAGCGCAAGCGCGATCCAGTGTTTGTGGGAAAAAGCCGAGCCAGCAAAAGTCATGTTCAGGCGCCTGTCGCAGTGCCGCGCCCTGACGCGACGGTTCGGCTGCGCCAATATGAAGCTTTTATGTCGTTTTTGTGAAGGTGATAAAATGCTTTTGTGACAGCCGCCTCTCTGCCCAGCTTGCCAACAGCACCAGGCCGAACGTCGGACCGCTACCCCATGTCCATTCTGATTGACACTTTGTAGCGTCAGGCATAGCCTTTCGCCCATGGATCGCTCCGCCAACATGTCGCCGCCCGCGCCGATTCCGCATCCGCGCGACGTGGTGGAATTGCTGAAGCCGGTGACCTGGTTTCCGCCGATGTGGGCGTTCTTCTGCGGCGTGATGTCGTCGGGCGCGGGGCTCGACGGGCGCTGGTGGTTCCTGTTCGGCGGGGTGCTGCTGGCAGGGCCGATGGTCTGCGGCACCAGCCAGGCGGTGAACGACTGGTTCGACCGGCATGTCGATGCGATCAACCAGCCCGAACGCCCGATTCCTTCGGGCCGGATCGCGGGCCGCTGGGGCCTCTATGTCGCGCTGATCGGTTCTGCACTCGCGCTGCTGCTGGGGCTGGCGCTCGGCTTCTGGGTATTCGTGGCCACGATCGTCGGGCTGCTCTGCGCCTGGGGGTCCAGCGCGCCGCCCTTCCGCTCCACGATGAGCGGCTGGATCGGCCCTGCGGTCGTGGGACTGAGCTATGAAGGGCTGAGCTGGTTCACCGGTGCGAGCGTGATGACCGGCGGATTGCCCGATGCGCGCGTGCTCATCGTCATCCTGCTCTACAGCCTCGGCGCGCATGGCATCATGACACTCAATGATTTCAAGGCGGTCGAAGGCGACAGCGCAATGGGCGTGCGCTCGCTGCCAGTGACCTTGGGCGTGGCGAATGCCGCGAAGCTCGCCTGCGCGGTGATGGCGGTGCCGCAGCTGATCGTGATCGCGCTGCTCTTCCAATGGGGGCTGGCGCTCTCCGCCATCGCGGTGACGCTGCTGCTCGCGATGCAGATCGTGTTCATGCGCCGCCTGCTCACCGACCCCAACAAATATGCGCCCTGGTACAATGCCACCGGCGTCTCGTCCTATGTGCTC